>RFFY01000773.1 GCA_003697065.1 Actinomyces sp.
CTCCTGCGCCGCCTCGAGGGCCTTCCCCCCTATCCGGGCCCCGACCCGGCCCTGGTCGAGGCCCTGCGCCGCCGCCCGCGCACGTCGCACCTGCCCCCGCCGCCGGGGGCCTCGAGCCTGCCGCCCCCGCCGGGCGCGGCTCCCCGCCGGCGGGCCGCCGACGACGTCGACTTCGAGGCCATCTTCGGCCGGGGCGCACCGGATCCCGGTGACGGGCCCTCCCGGCCCGCCCGCCCCCTCAGGCGGCCGGGGGGGCCGTGGTGGCCCGGGCCACGACCTCGACCGGGTGGACGACGTGGACGGGGTCGTCCACCTCTCCGCTGAGCAGGCCCAGGACCAGCTCGGCCACCCGTTCGCCGTGACGGCGGACCGGCTGGCGGATGGTGGACAGTCCGAAGACCGCCGCCAGGTCGTGATCGTCGAATCCCAGCACCGACAGGTCGCCGGGCACCGCCATCCCCCGCTGGCGGGCCCGGTGGATCGCTCCCATGGCCATCTCGTCGGAGGCCGCGAACACCGCGGTGGGGGGAGAGTCGGTGTCGAGGATCCGGTCGACGGCCGCCGCCCCGCCCTCCACGGTGAAGTGCCCGTCGACGATGTGGTCGGGGCGCACCTCGACCCCCGCCCGCCCGCAGGCGGCGAGGAAACCCCGCCGCCGCTCGTCGGGCACCTCGAAGTGGATGGGGCTGTCGGCCTGCCCGCCGATGAGGCCCAGGCGACGGTGACCCAGCCCCAGGAGGTGGTCGGCGGCGAGCCCCGCGGCCGCCACGTTGTCGATCGACACCGAACAGAAGCGGGAGTCGACGGGTCCGACCGTGACCAGGGCCGCTCCCTCGCCGGCCAGGGCGTCGAACTCGGCCGTCGACAGACGGATGTCCACGATGACGAGAGCGTCGCTGCGCTTGCGGTAGCGGGCGTCGGCCAGGAAGCGGTCGAGGACGGTCCGGTCCTCCACGGCGTAGAGCAGGACGTCGTAGCCGTCGGCCGACAGCACGCGCTCGGCGCCGGCCACCACCTGGGAGAAGTACCACTTGCCCACCAGGGGGAGGGCCATCGCCACCGTGAAGGTCCGGCCGGCGGCCAGACGGGAGGCGTGGGGATCGGCGTGGTACCCGAGACGCTCGGCCACGGCCCGCACCCGTAGGCGGGTGGCGGGAGCGACGTGGGGCAGGTCGCGCAGAGCCCGGCTCACGGTGGCGACCGACACCCCGGCGGCAGCGGCGACGTCTTCGATGGTGACGGGGCGGGATCGGTCGGTGGTCGGCTTCATGATCGGTGGGTGGCGGGGGACCGGCCCGGGCCGAGCGGCGCGGTCACGGGGCGGCGACGGCGATCAGGGCCTCGCGGGGTCCGAGGGTGTGGGCGGTGACGATGGCGTCGTCGACGTCGGGGTGGCGGGTCGAGAAGACGGGGCGGCGGGGCCGGTCCAGGTCGACGGCGACGGATTCGTCAGCGGGGTTGACCACGACGAGGACGTCGCCGCGGGTGAAGGCCACCGGGGCCCGGTCGGGCGGTGGCGTGGGGCGGGCCACGAGGTCGACCCAGGTCATCGAAGCGTCGACCAGGGCGGGGAGTTGCCGGCGGACGGCGAGCAGGCGCCGGGTGGTCGCCAACGGGGAGTCGGGACGCCCGCGCTGGCCGGCGACCGTCTCGTCCTCGCGTCGCTCGCCCAGAGGCAACCAGGGGTCGGGGTTGGTGGAGAAGCCGTAGGAGACCCCCGACCCCCACGGCAGGGGGCTGCGGCACCCGTCGCGGCCCAGCACGCCGCCGTTGCGGACGGCCACCGGGTCGGCGAGCCGGTCGGGCGGGATACGCGCATCCTCGAGAGCGAGCTCGTCACCCTGGAAGATGACGGGGAAGCCCGGCAGGGAGGTGAGCAGGGTCATGAGGGCCAGGGCCCGCTCCCGCCCCTCGCGTCCGCCCCCGAACCGGGTCGGCGCGCGCAGGTCGTCGTGGGACGACAGCACCCAGGCCACCCCGTTGGGGGCGACAGCCAGGGCGTCGTCGACGACCCGGCGCAGCTCGGGTGCCGACCAGCGCATGGTCATGGTGCCGAACCAGAAACCCAGGTGGAGACCGTCGCCGGCGAGGTAGGGGGCCAGGCGTTCGGGCTCGCGGACGTAGGTCTCGCCCAACAGGACGGCGTCGCGGGCGTCGCACAGGGTCCGCCAGCGGCGGAAGATCTCGAGGGACTCGGGTTGGGTGAGATCGTGGACGTGGTCGAAGGACCAGAACACCTCGCGGGGGTGCATGTCGGGGGTCACGGGGCGCACCTGGGGGTTGTCGCGCAGCTCGGCGTCCTTGACGAGGGCGTGGGCGACGTCGATGCGGAAACCGTCGACCCCACGGTCGAGCCAGAAGGTGAGGATGTCGTCGAAGGCCTCGACCACCGCCGGGTTGCGCCAGTTGAGGTCGGGTTGCTCGGGCAGGAAGAGATGCAGGTAGTACTGGCCCGTGGCCTCGTCGAAGGTCCACGCCGGTCCCCCGAAGTGGCTCACCCAGTTGTTCGGTGGACCCCCGTCGGGGGCGGGATCGCGCCAGATGTACCAGTCCCGGTGGGGATCGTCCCGTCCCGAACGCGACGCCCGGAACCAGGGGTGCTGGTCGCTGGTGTGGTTGGGCACCAGGTCGACGAGCAGGCGCAGCCCGGCGTCGTGGAGGGCGGCGACGAGGGCGTCGAAGTCGGCCAGGGTCCCGAAGAGGGGATCGATGTCGCGGTAGTCGGCGACGTCGTAGCCGAAGTCGGCCATGGGCGAGGGGTAAAAGGGCGTGATCCACACGACGTCGACGCCGAGGTCGACGAGATGGTCGAGGTGCCCGAGGATGCCGCGGAGGTCGCCCACCCCGTCTCCGTCGCTGTCGGCGAAGGAGCGGATGTAGATCTCGTAGCCGACGCGACCTGTCCACCAGCCGGTGACCGACGCCGGGGCGCTCCCGTCGACTCGGTCGTCGCTCATGTCGTGTCTCCCCCGGGGTTCGGCCCGGTCCGTACCCGGACCGGGAGGCGGCGGGCCCCGTGCGGGACGGCCGACCGGACCACCGGCCAGGGTGACCGGCCAGGGTGACCGGCTGGGGTCGCCGGCCAGGGTCGCCGGCTAGGGTCGCCGGCTAGGGTCACCGGGTGGCTCGCCACGCCGGGCCACCCCGCCGCTTCCGTGTGGAGATGTAAGCGCTTACATGGCCCCCGGTCAAGACCGTACCGACGAGGTGGGCGTCGGCCCCCACCCCCGCCC
>RFFY01000774.1 GCA_003697065.1 Actinomyces sp.
CCATCGTCGCCGACTCGACGGTGCGGATCGTCGGGCCCTCGTGCGGACGGACCCAGGAGGGCAGCGGCTTCGCCGTGGCCGACGACATCGTGGCCACCAACGCCCACGTGGTCGCCACCCTCGACGAGATCCACGTCAGGACCCTCGACGGGCGCGACCTTCCCGGTGAGGTCGTGGCCCTCGACCTGGTGGACGACCTCGCCCTGGTGCGGGTGCCCGGGGGAGGTTTCACCCCCCTCGAGTTGGCTCCCGATGAGGAGGTACCCGACGGCACCACCGGCGCCCTGATCGGGTGGGAGGACGACGCCACACCCGAGCCGGTGCCCTTCCGGATCGACCGTCCGGTCACCGTCCGGATCGAGAAGGTCCTCGACACCGAACGCATCGAACGCCCCTCGTGGCTGGTGGCCGCCGACGTCGAGTCGGGTGACTCGGGCGCCGCCCTCGTCGACGCCCGGGGACGTGTCGTCGGGGTGGCCTACGCCACGACCCGACGCAACGCCGGGGTGGCGTACGCGACCCGGGCGTCGGTGCTGGCCCGGCTTCTCGCCTCGAGCGACACGACGGTGCCGGTCGACGTCCCCGGCTGCGCCAAGGCGGTCGAGGCGCCCGGTGACACCAGCGGGTACTGACGGGCGGGGCACCCGACGCCGCCGCCTGAGGCGGGCAGGGGCAGGTCGCGCCGGACGCGGCACGGGGGCCGCCACGGGCGGCCCCCGGAGACTCTGACGACGGTCCGGTCGAGCCGGGGCGTCAGGTGCGCCGCGCGCTCAGACCTCGATGAAGATGCACTCGCCGGGGCACTCCTCGGCGGCCTCGATGACGGCCTCCTCCTGGCCGGCGGGCACGTTGGCCAGCCCCTCGGGGCCGCCCGGGTCGGAGAAGACCTTGTCGCCCTCCTTGACGTAGGCGAGCCCGTCGTCGAGCAAGGTGAAGACGTCGGGGGCGATCTCCTCGCAGAGACCATCGCCGGTGCACAGATCCTGGTCGATCCAGACCTTCATGGGTCAGCATCCTCTTTCGGTTCGGACAGCGGGCTCGCGCGCCGCGGGACGTCGCGATGGTCGGCAGTGTAGCCGTCGTCGTGAATATCAACGGTCATCTTCGTGGAAATCGAAGGGGGCGTTCACCCGCGGCGATGGCACCGGTCTAGGGTGACCACAGGTCACGACGCCCGCCGTCGTGCCGACAGGAACCACAGCGACGACGGGTACCCACATCCGTCCGGGAGGAGCCCATGGTCGAATCGGGCAGCGCACACGAGGGTCGGGCCGACGGCGACGAGGTGGCGCGCCTGCGGACCCTCGTGGCCGAGCTCGAGGAGGAGGTGGCGAGCCTGCGTCGGCGCCTCCAGGACGCCCCCAAGCGGGTGCGGGCCCTCGAGGAGCGCCTCCTCGAGGCACGGGGACAACTCGCCCAGGCGGTCAGCCAGAACGAGAAGCTGACCTACACCCTGCGCGAGGCCCGCGAGCACATCGCCGCCCTGCGCGACGAGGTCGACAAGCTCACCCAGCCCCCGTCGGCCTACGGCACCGTGCTCGGTGTCAACGACGACGGCACCGTCGACGTCCACGTGGGCGGCCGCAAGATGCGGGCGTCGGCGCATCCCGATCTCGGCGACCGCCTCGAGCGGGGCCAGGAGGTCGTGCTCAACGAGTCGTTCAACGTGGTCGCCGCCCGCGAGCCCGAGGCCACCGGCGAGGTCGCCACCATCAAGGAGCTCCTCGACGGGGAGCGGGCGATGGTGGTCGGACGGGCGGACGAGCAGAGGGTCGTCGAGATCGGCAGCCACCTGGCGGGGGTACCCCTGCGCGCCGGCGACCAGGTGCTCGTCGAGCCCCGGGCCGGTGTCGTGCTGGAGCGTCTCCCGCGCCCCGAGGTCGAGGACCTCGTCCTCGAGGAGGTTCCCGACATCACCTACGCGGACGTGGGCGGGCTCGACGAACAGATCGAGCAGATCGTCGACGCCGTCGAGCTGCCCTTCCTGCACCAGGAGCTCTTCGCCCGCTACGACCTGCCCGCACCCAAGGGCATCTTGTTGTACGGCCCGCCGGGCTGCGGCAAGACCCTGATCGCCAAGGCGGTGGCGAACTCCCTGGCCAAGCGGGTGGCCGAGGTCACCGGCGACGAACGGGCCCGCAGCTTCTTCTTGAACATCAAGGGGCCCGAGCTGCTGAACAAGTACGTGGGCGAGACCGAGCGCCAGATCCGCCTCGTGTTTCAGCGGGCCCGGGAAAAGAGCGAGGAGGGCTGGCCCGTCATCGTCTTCTTCGACGAGATGGAGTCCCTGTTCCGTACCCGCGGCAGCGGGATCAGCTCCGACATCGAATCGACGATCGTGCCCCAGCTCCTGGCCGAGATCGACGGGGTCGAGACCCTGCGCAACGTCATCGTCATCGGTGCCTCCAACCGGGAGGACCTCATCGATCCGGCCATCCTGCGTCCCGGTCGCCTCGACGTGAAGATCAAGATCGAGCGTCCGGACGCCGAGGCGGCCACCGCCATCTTCTCCCGTTACCTGACCCCCGATCTGCCCCTGGCCGCCGACGTGGTGGAGAGCGCCGGCGGCGGCGATCCGGCCAAGGCGGTGCAGGCCCTCATCGAGGATGCCGTCGCCGAGATGTACCGGGTCGACGAGGCCAACCGCTTCCTCGAGGTCACCTACCAGAACGGTGACAAGGAGATCATGTACTTCAAGGACTTCGCGTCGGGGGCCATGATCGAAAACATCGTCCGGCGGGCCAAGAAGCTCGCCATCAAGCGCGAGATCGCCGGGGGTGAGCCCGGGATCCGGGGCGAGGACCTCAGCGCCTCCATCCGCCAGGAGTTCCGCGAGCACGAGGATCTCCCCAACACGACCAACCCCGACGACTGGGCGAAGATCTCGGGCAAGAAGGGCGAGCGCATCGTGTACGTGCGCACCCTCGTCGGGGCCGAGGAGCGGGCCGAGGGCGGCCGCTCGATCGAGCGGGTCACCACCGGCCAGTACCTCTGAACCCCCCGGCCTGCGCGGCGGTTCCCCGGCGTTGCAGGGCCTGCGCCGACAATCGTGTCCCCGGGTCGACACGCGGGGTGGCGCGCGCGCTAGGTTGGCGCCCCGTGACCAACGTCACGCACGACAACGAGGTCGTGGCGACGGATCGGTCCGGGACACCGGTGCCGAGCGTCGTGACCACATCCCCGGAGGAGACACACATCATGCGAAAGAGCATCGTGATCCGCGTGCTCGCCGTCCTGTTGGGCTTCGCCTTGCTGGCGACCGCCTGCGGCGACGACGACAGCACCGGTGAGAGCACGAGCGAGACACCCACCACCAGCGAGGCCGACACCGGTGGTAGCGACACCGGTGGCAGCGACCAGGGTTCGACCGGCAGCGAGGACCAGGTGGAGGCCACCCAGGGCGGCAGCCTCCTCGACACCGTCATCGAGCGCGGCACCCTGAACTGTGGCGTGTCGGGTTCGGCCGTGGCGTTCTCGGAGACCCAGCCCGACGGCTCGGTCACCGGCCTCGACGCCGACTTCTGCCGCTACGTGGCCGCCGCCGTGCTCGGCGACGCCAGTGCCGTGAACTTCGTCGCCTTGACCGCGGCCGAGCGCTTCACCGCCGTGCAGACCGGCGAGGTCGACGTGCTCATGCGCAACACGACCTGGACCCAGAGCCGCGACACCGACGTCGGCATGGACTTCGGCCCGACGACCTACTACGACGGCCAGCAGCTGATGGCCCGGGCCTCCGACGGCTTCTCGGCCTCCTCGGACATCCCCGATCTCGAGGGCGCGACGGTGTGCACCAACGCCGGTACGACCACCGAGAAGAACATCGCCGAGGCGGCGGCCGCCGCCGGGGTGAACATCACCCTCAACACCTTCGAGGACTACGACATCGTGATGGACAACTTCCTGAACGGGTCGTGCGACGTCGTCACCACCGACGGTTCGGGCCTCGTCGGCCGCAAGGCCAAGCAGCAGCCCGAGGGTGAGGAGTGGGTCATCTTCCCGGCCACGCCCATCTCCAAGGAGCCGCTCGGTCCCACCTACCGTCAGAACGACTCCAAGTGGGCCGACGTCATCAACTGGTCGGTGTACTCGTCGATCATCTTCGACGAAAAGGGTGTGACCTCCGCCAACGCCGACGACCAGAAGGCCAACCCGGTCGACGCCGAGGTCGGCCGCCTGCTCGGTGGTGAGGGCGAGCTCCAGACCGCCATGGGTCTGCCTGCCGACGCCTTCTACCAGGCCGTCAAGCAGGTGGGGAACTACGACGAGATCTACACCCGCAACCTCGGGCCCGTCGGTCTCGTCCGCGCCGGATCGGCCAACGCCCGCTGGACCGAGGGCGGCCTGATCTACGCCCCGCCGGCCCGCTGACACGGCCGTGACCGGCGGCGGGATCCCCACCGCCGTCCGGTGACATCCAGCAGTCCCGCCGGGGGGAGAGGGTCGAGGGACCCTCTCCCCCCAGGGCGGGGCGCCCCGTCGCCGGCCCCGTCGCCGGCTCCCACCTGCACCCCCGTCGCCCTGCTTCCGGAGTCCCGGTGACCGCCACCCACACCGAGCATCCCGCCGCCGCCCGACCGCCCCTGTGGCGAGACGCCACCGTCATCAAATGGACGGCCCAGATCGGTCTGCTGGCCGTCACCTTGGCGGCACTGGCCTTCCTCGTCAGCCAGGCCGGCGACAACCTGAACACCCGCGGGATCAAGACCGGCTTCGACTTCCTGTCGAACCCGCCCGGGATCCAGCTCTCCGAGGGCATCGACACCAAGCCCGACACCGGGGCCCGGGCCCTGTGGGTCGGCATGGTCAACACCCTGCGCATCTCGGTGGCGGGCATCGTGTTCGCCACCATCTTGGGCACGATCGTCGGCATCGCCCGCCTCTCGCGGAACTGGATCGTGGCCAAGGTCGCCACCGTCTACGTCGAGACCATCCGCAACGTCCCCCTCCTCGTCCAGATCATCTTCTTCTTCGCCGTGGTGGGGGCCCTGCCCAACCTGACGACCGAGACCGGCCCCCTGCCCGACTGGCTCTACATCTCCAACAAGGGCATCGCCCTGCCCCGGGTGTTCCCCGTCGACGGCTTCTTCCAGTGGGCGGCCTTCATGCTGATCGGTGCGGTCGTCGCCCGGGTCGTGTACCGCCGCCGCAACGCCCGCCACGACGCCACCGGCGAGGTCACCTACCCCGTCTTGTCGGCGGTCGCCACCCTGGTGGCGTTCGCCGTGGTCGGCTGGTTCGCCCATCCCCTGGTCGGCTTCCTGGGCCCGATCTTCGGCGCCTTGGCCGATCTGGTGTCCTCGATACCCCAGATCGTGCTCCAGATCGTGCTGGTCGCCGTGGCTCTCGGTGCCGCCGCCCGCTGGATCCGCACCTTCTGGCGTTCCTTCGACAGTCCCGCCGGCCGTGCCCGTCTCACCGACGACGACTGGTTCCGCATCATCTTCGCCGGGGTGCTGGGGGTGCTCGCCTCGGGGGTGGTCGTGCTGTGGCCCGGCTTGTCGTCGTGGCTGCTCAACTCGACCCACGACCTGCTGCGCCTCCTCGAGGGCCGCTTCTCCTTCGGGGACTGGAGCCGCCCGTGGGACGCCATGCAGCCGGTCATCGAGGTCCCGGGACGCTTCCCCCGCTACGGCCCCCAGGGGCTGACCCTGCGCCCGGCCTTCGCCGCCGTGTTTCTCGGCGTGGTGCTGTACACGGCGGCCTTCATCGCCGAGATCGTCCGGGGCGGCATCCTGGCCGTACCCAAGGGCCAGCTCGAAGCGGCGGCCGCCGTGGGTCTCACCCGCGCCCAGTCCCTGCGCCACATCGTGTTGCCCCAGGCCTTCCGCATCATCCTGCCCCCGGTCGGCAACCAGTACCTGAACCTCACCAAGAACACGACCCTGGCCATCGCCGTCGGCTACAGCGACCTGGTCCAGGTGGGCCAGACCCTCTACAACCAGACCGGCCGCACCCTCGAGGTGGTGGGCATCTGGATGCTCTTCTATCTCGCCGTGTCGCTCGGGTTGTCGGCCATCGTCAACTTCTGGAACGTCCGTCTGAAGCTGGTGGAGCGCTGAGATGAGCGACGCCTACGTCACCACCCCCGACGCCGTCGAGGCCCGGGCGCGGCCCCGCGAGCCCCACCTCAGCCCCCGCCAGTGGATCCACGAGAACCTCTTCTCGTCGGTCGGCAGCGGGGTGCTCACCGTCGTCTTCGGCCTGCTCGTGCTGGTCTTCGTGCGGGGAATGCTGGGCTTCGTCTTCTCCCCGGAACGCCAGTGGGACGCGGCGGCCACCAACCTCCAGCTCCTCATGGTGCAGGCCTATCCCGACGCCCAGTTCACCCGGGTGTGGGTGAGCGTCGGCACCCTCCTCGCCCTGACCGGCCTGTCGGTCGCGGCGTGGGGCGCCGCCCCCCGCTTTGCCTGGCGGCGCCTGGCATCGGTCGCCATATCCGTGGGCGTCGCCGTGATCGGCGTCGGTCTGCTCGCCCCCTTCTCGGGTGGTGCGCGACTGGCCTACATCGGTGTGGGCGCCGTCCCGGTGGCGATCGGGCTGCTCGGGCTGCGACGCTTCGGGCCCCACGACGAGCGCGACGTCGACGGCCTGGGCGTCCTGGCCGCCCTCGGGGCAGCGGTGATCGTGGCCCTGTGGGTGGTGCCGTTCGGACGGCACCACTTCGTGAACGGCGAGGTGATCGCCGAACCGGGCACCATCGCCTTCACCACCAAGCTCCCGCTCACGGTCCTCTTCGGGGTGCTCCTGGTGGCCCACCGGGTGGGTGTCGTCCTGCGGGCGCGGGTGCGGGCCCTGCGCCCGATCCTGCTGGGTCTGTGGCTGCTCTCGCCCTTCGTCCTCACCTTCATCGTCCTGCGTGATCCCGCCTTCGACTACGGCCACGTCTGGACGACCGACCTGCCCATCTACGCCGCCTACGCCGTCGGCGGCGGCCTCTTGCTGTGGTGGCTGACCCGGCCCGGCGTCGGCGAGATCGGGCGCATCGTCGCCGCCCTGGTCCTTGTGGCCGCTCTTGCCTCCTTCCTGCAGCCCATGCGCATGATCGTGCGTCTCGACGCCCTGCTGCTCGCCCTGTTCGCCCTGGCGGCGCCCACCTTCGCCGGTGCCCGCGAGGCACGGCTGCGCTACGTGGGGGCGTGGGTCGGCCTGCTCGCCGTCTTCAGCTGGCTGGTCACCGCCGTCAACACCCCCTCGACGGTCCAGCTCCCGACGGGCACCTTCTTCTTCGGGGGCCTCGGCGTGACCCTGATGATCGCCGTCTACACGATCCTGTTCTCCTTCCCCTTCGGTCTCGTCCTGGCCCTCGCCCGGACCTCGCGCATGCCCATCTTCCGCGTCATGGCGACGACCTACATCGAGGTCATCCGGGGCGTCCCCCTCATCACCGTCCTGATCTTCTTCGACATCATCCTCCCCCTGGTGCTGCCACCCGGGATGGACATCGCCCGGGTCGCCTCGATCGTCATGGGCTACTCCCTGTTCTCGGCCGCCTACCTGGCCGAGAACGTCCGGGGCGGCCTCCAGTCGATCCGTCGCGGCCAGCACGAGGCGGCCGAGGCGCTCGGCATGTCGACGGCCCAAAAGACCGTCTTCATCGTGCTTCCCCAGGCCCTGAGGGTGTCGATCCCGCCCCTGGTCGGCCAGTTCATCGCCACCTACAAGGAGACCTCGCTGGTCGCCATCATCGGCCTGTTCGACCTCCTCTACATCGCCCGCACCGTGATCCCGGGCTCGACCGCCTTCCAGGGTTCGAGCCGGGAGAACCTCCTGGTGGTGTCGATGATCTACTGGGTCGGGGCCTACGCCTTGTCCCGCGCCAGCCAACGCGTCGAGCGCAAGCTGGGTCTGGGGGAGCGCTGATGGCGTGCCCCCGCGTCCGTGTCCGCCCGCCTCACCGGCCCGCCGGTGCGTCCCCGAGGTGAAGCCATGACCGACATCGACACCACCACCCCCCGCCGGGACCTCTCGGATGCCGCCGACATGATCATCTGCGAGAAGGTCAACAAGTGGTACGGCGACTTCCACGTCCTCAAGGACATCACCGCCACCATCAAGGAGACCGAGGTGGTGGTGGTGCTCGGGCCGTCGGGGTCCGGCAAGTCGACCTGGATCCGCTGCATCAACCGGCTCGAGCAACACCAGGAGGGACGGATCATCGTCGACGGGGTCGAGTTGACCAACGACCTGCGCAACATCGAGAAGATCCGCTCCGAGGTGGGCATGGTCTTCCAGCAGTTCAACCTCTTTCCCCACCTCACCGTGCTCGCCAACATCACCCTGGCGCCCATCTGGGTCCGCAAGAAGCCCCGGGCCGAGGCCGAGGCCCTGGCCCGCCAGCTCCTCGAGCGGGTGGGCATCCCCGAACAGGCCGACAAGTACCCGGGCCAGCTCTCGGGCGGTCAGCAGCAGAGGGTCGCCATCGCCCGGGCCCTGGCCATGGAGCCCAAGGTGATGCTCTTCGACGAGCCGACCTCGGCCCTCGATCCCGAGATGATCAAGGAGGTCCTCGACGTCATGAAGGAGCTGGCCCGCTCCGGCATGACCATGATGGTCGTCACCCACGAGATGGGCTTCGCCCGTGAGGTCGCCGACCGCATCATCTTCATGGAGGACGGCCAGATCGTCGAGACCGGCACCCCCGAGCACTTCTTCACCAACCCCCGCGAGGAGCGCACCAAGCTCTTCTTGAGCCAGATCCTCTGAGCCGGCCGACGATCCTCCCGCGGCGCCGTCGGGTCCCCTCGCCAGGCGGGCCCGCTAGGGTCCCCGCCATGGCGGTTCCGGCCACCCTGGGCATCGAGACCGAGTACGGCATCGTCCACCGCGGAGCCGAGGAGCCCAACCCCATCTCGGCCTCGTCGCTGGTCATCAACGCCTACCTGGCCGCGTCGGGCCAGAGGGTGGGCGGTGAACGCGCCGCCGTGGGCTGGGACTTCGTCGACGAGACCCCCGGCGCCGACGCCCGTGGCTTCACGCCCACCGGCGCTCTGGCGCCCGAGGTCGAGACCCATCTGGTCAACGCCGTTCTCACCAACGGGGCCCGCTACTACGTGGACCACGCCCATCCCGAGCTCTCCACCCCCGAGTGCGCCGACCCCCTCGAGGTGGTCCTCTACGACCGGGCGGCGGAGATCATCGCCCAGCGCTCGATGGAGGCGGTCCGCGCCATCCTGCCCCCCGACGAGGAGATCGTCCTCTACAAGAACAACTCCGACGGCAAGGGCAACTCCTACGGCTGCCACGAGAACTACCTCGTCGACCGCGCCACGCCCTTCGGGCGCATCATCACCGGAGCCACCGCCCACTTCGTGACCCGCCAGATCTACACGGGGGCCGGCAAGGTGGGCGCCGAGGCACCGGGGGTCCGCCTCGACGACGTCGAGTTCCAGCTCACCCAGCGGGCCGACTTCTTCGAAGAGGAGGTCGGGCTCGAGACCACCCTCAAGCGTCCCATCGTCAACACCCGCGACGAACCCCACGCCGACCCTCGGCGCTACCGGCGCCTCCACGTCATCGTCGGCGACGCCAACTGTTCCCAGACCGCCACCTTCCTCAAGGTGGGCACCACCATGCTCGTGCTGGCTCTGGTCCAGCACGACGAGTTCGACACCTCACTCCGCTTCGAGGACCCGGTCGGGGCGCTGCGCCGCGTCAGCCACGACATGAGCCTCAGCGCGCCCCTGCGCCTCGTGGACGGGTCGACGGTCACGGCTCTGGAGCTCCAGGGCGACCTCCTCGAGCGCTGCCGCGACCACGTCGAACGCCACGGCACCGACCATGTCGGCGGGGAGGTGGCATGGCGGGTCCTCGAGGAGTGGGAGAGGGTGCTCGAGGGGCTGGCCCGCGACCCCTTCGAGTTGGCCGACCGGCTCGACTGGGTGGCCAAGTACCGCCTGGTGGACGCCTACCGTGAGCGTCACGGTCTGGGCTGGGACGACGCCCGACTGCGCGCCATCGACATCCAGTACCACGACATGCGGCCGCGACGGTCACTGGCGGCGCGGGCGGGCCTGCGTCGCCTGGTCGACGAGGCGGCGGCCGAGCGGGCCGTGACCGAACCACCCCACGACACCCGGGCCTTCTTTCGGGGTCGGTGCCTCCAGCGCTTCAGCGACGCCGTCGTGGCCGCCAACTGGGATTCGATCGTCTTCGACATCGGCGCCGACTCGTTGCGGCGTGTCCCCATGATGGAACCGCTGCGCGGGACGGAGGCCCATGTGGGTACCTTGTTCGAGGAGTGCGACTCAGCGGCCGAGCTGCTACGCCGACTGGAGTCCTGAGAACCGGGGGCAGGGACCGGCTCCCCGCCGGGAGCCGGACCACGAGACGAAGGAGACAACGAGATGGCCGATCGTGAACAGGTACGCCGGCCGACACCGGCCGAGAGCGACGAGGAGATCGTCGAGGCGCCCACCACCAACGAAAAGGGCGAGGCCATCAAGGCCGAGCTCGACGACCTCCTCGACGAGATCGACGACGTGCTGGAGACGAACGCCGAGGAGTTCGTCAAGAGCTACATCCAAAAGGGCGGCGAGTGACCCTGCCCCTCTTCGCCCCCCACGACGACCCCGGCCCGGACTTCGCCGAGCTCCTCCGCCGCACGGGCTTGGCCCCTACGCCCCCCGCCACGCCCCTGACGGCCGGCCCGCCCGTGGCCGACGGCGTCCCCCACGGGACGACCTGTGTCGCCGTGCGCTACGCCGACGGGGTGCTGCTGGCCGGTGACCGGCGCGCCACCTCGGGCAACCTGATCAGCCACCGGGCCATCGAGAAGGTCTTCCCCGCCGATCGTCATTCCGGTGTCGCCATCGCCGGGGCCGCCGGCCCCGCGGTCGAGATGGTGCGCCTCTTCCAGCTCCAGCTCGAGCACTACGAGAAGGTCGAGGGCGTGACCCTGAGCCTCGAGGGGAAGGCCAACCAGCTGTCCCAGATGGTCCGCTCCAACCTGCCGGCGGCCATGCAGGGGCTCGTGGTCGTGCCGATCTTCGCCGGCTACGACCTGAGGCGGGACACCGGTCGTCTCTTCGAGTACGACGTCACCGGTGGCCGCTACGAGGAACGCGACCATGCGGCGACGGGGTCGGGCAGCCTCCACGCCGGTACCGTCGTCAAGATCCGCTTCCGCGAGGGTCTCACCCGCGACGAGGTGATCGACCTCGCCGTCGAAGCCCTCTTCGAGGCCGCCGACGAGGACTCCGCCACCGGCGGTCCCGACCCCATCCGGGGCATCTACCCGGTGGTCGCCACCATCACCGCCGACGGCTACGAGCGCGTCACCGACGAGGAGCTCGCCGCCCGCACGGCCGCTCTCCTCGAGCGCAGAGGGGCGGAGCGTCCCCTGCCGTCGCCACCCGAGGGGGAGGTGTCGTCGTGAACATGCCCTTCTACGTGGCGCCCGAGCAGGTGATGAAGGACCGGGCCGACTACGCCCGCAAGGGCATCGCCCGGGGGCGCAGCCTCGTCGCCTTCCGCTACACCGACGGCATCTGCATCTGCGCCGAGAACACCTCGAACACCCTCCACAAGGTGAGCGAGATCTACGACCGCATCGCCTTCGCCGGGGTGGGCAAGTACAACGAGTTCGACCAGCTGCGCATCGCCGGGATCCGCCATGCCGACCTGAAGGGCTACGCCTTCAGCCGCGAGGACGTCGACGCCCGCAGCCTCGCCAACCAGTACGCCCAGATCCTCGGTCAGATCTTCACCCACGAGATGAAGCCCATGGAGGTCGAGATCCTCGTGGCCGAGATCGGCGACGACCCCTCCGGCGACCACGACCAGCTCTTCCACATCCTCTACGACGGCACGGTCGTCGACGAGGACCGTCTCGTGGTGCTGGGCGGTGAGACCGAGTCGATCCGCGAACGGTGCGCGCCCCTGGCCGAGGGGCCCGTTCCCGACCTGGAGGCCGGACTCCGGGTCGCCGTGGCCGCCCTCGCCGGTCCGGACCGGACCCTCCGGCCCGACGATCTCGAGGTGGCGGTGCTCGCCCGCGGCAACGGGCGGCGCGCCTTCCGCCGCATCGAGGGCGAGGAGCTCACCCGACTCCTGGGCTGAGCGCTCCGGGTCGCCGGACTCGCCACCGTCCCCACCGCTGTCGGGACCGGTCCCGGCGCCGTCGGGGTCCCGGGTCCCTCCCCCGTGGGGCGCCCGGAGCGAATCGCCTCCGGATCCTCAACCGGTCCGCCCTGTCCTCCGAAGCCATCGGGCGAGCACCCGAGCAGTGAGGACAGGAATGGAAGCGATCGACTACAGCGCCGTCCCGCGCCAGCGCCTGGCCCAGGCCCTGCGGGCGGCCCGGGAGATGGTGGGGCTGGACGAGCTCGCCGCCGCCGACGCCCTCGGCGTGTCCCTGCGGCGGCTGCGCCTCCTCGAGGGCGGTCGGCGCAGTCCCCGCGATCACGAGATCGAGGCCCTGTGTGAGCTCTACGGGCTCGACCTCGGGGGTGGCCTGGCCCGCCGGGTGCCCATCGTCTTCGACGCCGAGCGTGGCGGCATCGTCATCGCCGGTCGTCTCGTGCGCTACGTCCCGGGAGTCACCGACAACGACGACTTCCTGGAGGCCTATGTCCGGGTGGTCCGCGAGCTCCGCGGCCTCGACGAGGACACGCCGATCCAGCTCCGCGCCAACGACCTGGCGGTGCTGGCCGTCGTGCTCGATCTGGACGACGAGGAGCTCGAGGACCGGGTCGCCTTCTGGCTGGGCCAGCCCCCCGGCTCCCAGGTCGGCCTGCGCCACCGTCTGGTCCTGGCCGCGGTGGTGATCGGCGTCGCCGGATCGGCGACGGTGGGGGGCATCATCGCCAACAGCCACGCCGCCAGCGCCCAGAGCGACGCCGGCCCTGCCGCCGTCCAGCAGTTCGACGGACCCCCCGGCGGCCACGGCCACGTGGGTGATGGCGGCCACGTGGGCCACAACGGGCCGCCCGGCCACGACGACGCCGGCGGCCACGCGGCGCACGGCCACGACGCCGGGACCCACGTGGGCGACGCCGCCGTCGACGGGGGCCACCACGTCACCGTCGACGCGGGTGGCGACGTGCACGGGGCCGGCCATGTCGGTGGGCTCGACGGTTCGACCCTGACCATCGACAGCGGCGACGGGTCGACCCTCTCCCTCGACTTCAGCTCGATGACGGGCATCAGCGGAGGCTTCGACCTCGACCTCGACGCCGTCCACGGCGTGGCGCCCCACGCCGATGCGGGTCATGCGCCGGCGGCTCCGGTCACCGATGCGGGTCATGCGCCGGCGGCTCCGGTCACC
>RFFY01000775.1 GCA_003697065.1 Actinomyces sp.
CGCTCGATGTGGTGCTCGAAGGCCTGGGTGGCGAGCGCCTCGAACTCGGCGGTGGCGGCGTCGGGGGGACGATCGAGCAGAGCGCCGAGTCCACCCGACAGCACGGCCCGGATGAGGGCCAGGGCCTCGCCGCCGAGGGGTCGACCAAAGCGGCAGTCGCGGCACAGCACCCCACCGTGGCCGGGGTCGAAGGCCTCGAAGGGCCCCGTCGACCCGCACGAGACGCAGTGGTCGAGCTCGGGGCCGAGACCCTCGTGGACCAGCACCTTGAACAGGAAGGCCCCCACCACGACGGCGGAATCGTGGCGGTCGAGGGTGCGCAGGGCCCGGGCCAACATGACGTGGAGCTCGGGGTCGGGTTCGCGGTCCTGGGCCACCTGCTCGACCGCCTCGAGCAGCACCGACGCCCGGGCGAAGCGGTCGGGGTCACGGCGCAGGACGAGGTGGCGGTCGAGGGTCTCGACCTGGGTGACGGTGTCGAGCTCACCGCGTCCGCGGTAGAGCTGGACCGCCACGAGATTGGTGGGTTCCAGCCGCGAACCGAAACGGGATCGGGTCCGGCGCACGCCCTTGGCCACCGCCCGCACCTTGCCGTGGTCGTGGGTGTGGAGGCTCACGATGCGGTCGGCCTCCCCCAGCTTCCAGGCATGCAGCACGACGGCCCGATCGCGGTACAGGCTCACCGCCGCCCCCTCATCCCCCGTCGACGGCGCCGAAGCGACGCTCGCGCTGCTGGTAGTCGCGGATGGCCGCCACCAGCTCGCGCCGCCCGAAGTCGGGCCACAGCACCTCGGTGAAGTAGAGCTCGCTGTAGGCCAGCTGCCACAGCAGGAAGTTGGAGATCCGGTACTCGCCCGAAGTGCGGATGACGAGATCGGGATCGGGCATCTCGGGGTCGTAGAGATGACGGGCGATGCGCCGCTCGTCGACCTTGTCGGCCGGGGTACCGGCGGCGATCAGGGACCGCACGGCGTCGACGATCTCGGCCCGCCCCCCGTAGTTGAAGGCGATGGTGAAGGTGAGGCGGCGGTTGCGGCGGGTCAGCTCGGTCGCCTCGTCCATGCGGCGGATGAGACGCCGGGGCACGCGCCAGTTGCGCCGGCCGACGAAACGGATCCTCACCCCGCGCTCGTTCAGCTCGTCACGCCGCCTCAACAAGATGTCCTCGTTGAAGTCGATGAGGAAGCGCACCTCGTCGCGGGGCCGGCGCCAGTTCTCGGTGCTGAAGGCGTAGACGGTGAGCCACTCGACGCCGAGCTCGAGGGCCTCGTCGACGACCTCGAACAAGGCGTGCTCGCCCGCCCGGTGACCCTCGGTGCGGGGCAGCCCCCGGGCCTGGGCCCACCGTCCGTTGCCGTCCATGACACAGGCGATGTGGCGCGGGATCCGGGTGGGGTCGAGGGCGTCGGAGGCGTCGGCCACGGCGCCGAACCTAGCCGCCACCCACCGGGGTCGCGTGCACCGGCTGGCGGCCGCGGGACGGTCCCCCGCCGGTGTGGCAGATGACACACCACCCGGACTAGTCTGCCCGCCCATCGACCGGGACGACTGGGTCTCCGAGCTGGTCCGGCTCCACGGGAAGCGCCGACAGGCACGTCGGCGCCTGCTCCTGCTTTTCGGACTCGTCGTGGTGACCTTCGTCGTCGTGATCGTCGTGGTCACCGCCTAACCTCGGCACGGTCCCCGAGCCCAGGCGGTCCCTTGGAGTCCCCCCTCGTCCGGCGCACTCTCGAGTTCCTCGACGCGGCCACCGCCGCCCTGCCCGGCGGGGGCGAGCACCGGCCCGGCCAACGCCGCATGGCGGCGGCCGTCGCCGAGACCATCGAGGGCGACGGCCACCTCGTCGTGCAGGCCGGCACCGGCACCGGCAAGTCCCTCGCCTATCTCTGCGCCGCCGCCGCCTCGGGGCGCCGGACCGTGGTGGCCACCGCCACCCGGGCCCTCCAGGACCAGCTCGCCGGCAAGGACCTCCCCTTCCTCGCCGACGTCCTGCCCGTGCCCCTCTCGTTCGCCGTGCTGAAGGGTCGCAGCAACTACCTGTGCCTCCAGCGCCTCGACGAACTCGCGGCAGCAGGCGCCGGCGAGTCGCGCCTCGACCTCGGGCTCGGGGACGCCACCGTCGAGCCCGAGATCCTCGACGCCGTGGGCGAGGCCGCGGCGATCTCCGAGACGGGCGAGCGGGCCGAGCTCGGCGTCGACCTCGACGACGCCACCTGGCGCCTGGTGTCGGTGACGGCCGACGAGTGTCCGGGCGCGTCACGCTGCCCCCGGGGCGACGAGTGCCTCGCCGAGGCCGCCCGCCGGCGGGCTGCCGAGGTCGACATCCTGGTGGTCAACCTCCACCTCTTCGCCCTCGACGTCGCCCTGGGCGGAGGGGTCGTCCTTCCCGAGGCCGACCTCGTCGTCGTCGACGAGGCCCACCAGCTCGAGGACATCGCGGCCGCCGCCACCGGCCGCTCGGTCTCACCCGGCCGTCTGCGGGCCGTCGCCCGCCGGGTGCGGGCGCTCGTCGCCGGGTCCACCGCCGCCACCCGCCTCGACGCCGCCGCCGACCGCCTCGCCGCCACCGTGTCGGCTCTCGTCGGCGAGCGCCTCGGGTCGAACCGGGACGACGAACTCGAGGGGCCGCTCACCGCTGCCCGGGCGGCCGTCGCCGCCGCCGTCGAGGAGATCCGGAGCCTGCCCGCCGGTGCCCCCGCCGACCTCGTCACCCGGGCCCGCCGGGCCCGCTCGATGTGCGATGCCCTCCTGGTCGACATCGACGCCGTCGCCGCCCCCACCGACGACGAGGTGCGCTGGGTCGACGGCCCCGAACGCAATCCCGCCCTCACCGTCACCCCCGTCGAGGTGGGGGCCCTCCTGGCCGACAAGCTCTGGTCGGACCATCCCGCCGTGTGCACCTCGGCCACCATCCCGCCCTCCTTCGTCACGCGGGTCGGGCTGCCGGCGACCACCGTCGAGCTCGACGTGGGCAGCCCCTTCGACCACGAGGGCAACGCCCTGCTCTACTGCGCCGCCCACCTGCCCGACCCCCGTCGCCCCGACGCCGACGAGGCCCGCTGGGCCGAGCTCGAGGAGCTGATCGTGGCCGCCGGCGGGCGGACCCTGGCGTTGTTCACCTCCTTCGCCGCCATGAACCGGGCCACCGACCACCTGACCGGCCGTCTGCCCTGGACCGTCCTGCGCCAGGGCGACGCCGCCAAGGCCACCCTCCTCGAGGCGTTCAACGCCGACGAGACGGCCTGCTTGTTCGCCACCCTCTCCTTCTGGCAGGGCGTCGACGTGCCCGGCCGCTCGTGCATCCTGGTCGTCATCGACCGCCTCCCCTTCCCCCGTCCCGACGAACCCGTCCTCATGGCCCGCCGCGAACGCGCCGGATCGGCCGCTTTCCGGGCGGTCGACCTCCCCCGGGCCGCCACCTTGCTGGCCCAGGGGGCGGGTCGCCTCCTGCGCCGGGCCGACGACCG
>RFFY01000132.1 GCA_003697065.1 Actinomyces sp.
CCGTCGTCGTCGTCGCCGCACGCCGCCGCCAGCAGCCCGAAGGCCGCCAGGACGGCGACGGCGACCATCCAGCGTTTCCGTGTCGTTGTCATGTGTGCACCCCTCCTGTGCGGGTCGCGACGGATCCGGACGGATCCAGCCGGTCGGGTGTCCGGGTGGTCCCGGACCGATCGGAGGCGGCTCTCAGTGCCACTCCCGGATGAGTCGCTGCTTGAGCCAACCGAAGAACTCGAAGACGACGATGCCCAGCAGAGCCGACAAGATGATGGCGGCGATGAGCTGCTCGGACTTGAGACGCGAGGTGTATTCCTTGATGCGCAGGCCGAGGCCCTGCTCGCCGCGCCCGAAGAAGAAGTCGCCGACGATGGCACCGATCACCGACAGGCCGGCGGAGATCTGGAAGCCGGTGAACATGGCGGGCACGGCGGCGGGGAACTGGAGCTTGCGCAGGCGCGTCCAGCGGTCGGCGTTGTGGAGGGTGAACAGGTCGTGGTGGCCCTGGTCGGCGGATTTCAGGCCGAACAAGGTGTTGGTGATGATGGGGAACAGGGAGATGATCACCACGACGAGCACCCGGGCGTTGAACCCGAAACCGAAGCGCAGACCGATGAGGGGGACGAGGGCCAGGATGGGCACGGTCTGCAGCAGCACCGCATAGGGGTAGAAGGAGCGCTCGATCCACGCCGCCTGGGACATGGCCACGGCCACCACGATGCCGAGGACCATGGAGATGACGAGCCCCACCATGGAGACCTTGGTCGACACCCACAGGGCGTCGAGGAGCTCGCCGCGGTTCTCGGCGTTCCAGAAGCCCACCCGCCACACGTCGTGGGCGTAGGGCAGGGAGATGTTGCGCTCGTTGGCGGTGAGGACGAAACCCGAATAGGCGTACCACAGCCCGATGGCGGCCAGGGCGACGAGCAGGGGCGGCCCGACGGTGATGAGCCAGCCCCGCCATCCCCGGCCTTCCCGCTTCGCCACGACCGGCACCGGCACCGTCCCCACCGGCGTCACGGCATTGTCGGGTGTGATGTCGACGATGTCGTCGCTCACGCTCGTCATGCGTCCTCCGGAGCGGGGGCGGGCGGGGCGTCGGAACCGTGGCCCCGCAGGGTGGCCGAGACCTTTCCGGCGAGGCGGGCGAACTCGGGCTCGAAGCGCAGCTCGGGGGCCCGGGGGTAGGGGAAGGGGATGTCGTACTCGCCGACGATGCGGCCGGGCCGGTCCGACATGACGACGACCCGGGTCGACAAGAAGACGGCCTCGTTGATGGAGTGGGTGATGAACAGCCCGGCGAAGCCCTCGTGGATGAAGAGGTCGAGGACCTCACCGTTGAGTCGCTCGCGTGTCATCTCGTCGAGGGCGCCGAAGGGTTCGTCGAAGAGGAACACCGAGGGCTTGAGGGTGAGCGAACGCGCCAGCGACACCCGCATCTTCATGCCCCCGGAGAGGCGCTTGGGGTGGTGGTTCTCGAAGCCCGACAGGCCGACGAGCTCGATGGCGTCGCGGGCCAGGCGGGAGCGGGTCTCGCGGTCGATGTCGTGGAGCTCGCACAGGAGCTCGACGTTGCGCTGCACCGTGCGCCAGGGCAGCAGGGTGGCGTCCTGGAAGACGTAGCCCAGGCGCTGACGGTCCACGTCGACGCTTCCCGCCGTGTGCTCGAGGAGGCCCGAGGCGATCTTGAGCAGGGTCGACTTGCCGCACCCCGAGGGTCCGACGACGGTGACGAACTCACCCGGTCGGACGTCGAGGTCGATGGCCGACAGGGCGTGGGTGCCGTCGGGGTACACCATCTCGACACCCCGGAAGCACAGGGCGGGTTCGTCGGCGTCGACGGCGGGCCGGCCGGTCGTGGCGGTGGCGTCGGTCACCCGGGGGACCTTAGTCGTCGTGGTGCGCGCGACTCACGCCCACGTCGGGGTGGCGCACCATCTTCACTCCCCCGTAACACGTCGGCCCCGGTGCACCACCACCCGCCCGGCGGGGGCGTCGGCCACGACGGCCCGCAGGGTCGGCGCGTCCACGACGACGAGCTCGGCGGGGTCGCCCGGCGACACCAGGGCCCCGTCGGCGGGTGCCGGTGTCCCCATCACCCGGCGGGCGCCCCGGGTGACGGCATCCCAGGCGTCGGGCACCCCCAGGTGGCCGGCCATGACCAGCAGGGCGGCCGTCTCGGCGGGGTCACCGCGTCCGACCACGCAGAAGGGGTCCTGGAGATTGTCGGCGCCGGCGGCGAGCGTCACCCCCGCCTCGCGGAGGGCCGCCAGGGCGGTGAGCCCCCGCGGGGGTGCCGTGCGGCGGCCCCGGGCCTGGAGATACAGGTTGGTCTGGGGCAGGGTCACCACCCCCACCCCGGCGGCGGCGCACGCCTCGGCCACCCGGGCCTGGGTGACGGCGTCCTGCATCCCGAGCGAGCAGCAGTGCGAGGCGGTGACCGCTTGCGGAAAGTCCCGGGCCAGGCGGGCGAGGTCGGCGAGGCCGAGGACGCCCGGGTCGAGGGTCTCGTCCACGTGGAGGTCGACACCCACCCCCGCCTCGGCGGCTAGCTCGAGGGCGCCGGCGGTGGCGGCGGCGACGTCGTCTTCGAGGTGGGGCACCCCGCCGAGGAGGTCGGCGCCGGCGGCGAGGGCCTCACGGGCCCGGGCCCGCTGGTCGGCGCCCGCCGCCCCGAGGGTCGGCGCCGCCACCAGGGCCACGATCTGCAGATCGACGAGATGACGGGTCCGCTCCCGCACGGCCACCAGGGCCTCGACGGCCCGGGTCCCGATGCCCGGAGCCACGTCGACGTGGGTCCGTATGGCCGTCGTCCCCGCCGCCACCAGGCGCCGGACCGCCCGTTCGGCCCGCTCGGCGATCTCGTCGACGCCCAGGCGTTCGTGCTCCCGGCGCCAGGCGTCGATGGCGCCCGCCAGGTCGCCAGCGGGATTGGCGACGACGTCGGCGGTGAAGGCCTTGTCGAGGTGGGCGTGGGGCTCGGCCGGTGCCGGCAGCACGAGGCGACCCCCGCCCTCGATCCTCTCGTCAGCGGGCGGCCCGGTCCCGGCCTCGTGGACGGCCACGACACGCCCGGTGTCGCAGACCAGGTCGACGCAGCGGCCGTCGACGAGACGGACGTCGGCGAGCAGCAGGGTCACGGACAGCGACGTTAGGCCAACGGGCCCCGCGCCGCCCGCCGCCGCCCGCCTCAGAAGGTCTCGACCACCGGAGACGGCCCGGCTCCACCCCCGGGAACCGGGCCCACGTCGGGCGCGCCGTCGGCACCGGCGTCGGGAGCCCACAGCGGGTCGCGGGTGACGTACCGGTCACGGGTGAAGTACAAGGCGAGCACCCGGTCGACGGTCGCCGGGGTCAGAACCGGCGCCACGTTCTCGTAGGCGGCGACCGCCTTGAGGAGGCGGCACACGTCGACGGGGAGGTAGGGGCGCAGATCGCCGCTGCGTTCGAGGCACCGGGCGCGAAGGTGGGCGGCGGCCTCGGCGTCACAGCCCACGCCCAGAGCGTGGGCGGCCCGGGCCAGCACCCAGTCGAAGCTGGCGGCGTCGACGGGACCGATGAAGACCTTCGACGGGATACGCCGGAAGAAGGCCTCGTCGCCGAGATCGGCGGGGTCGAGGTTGGTCGACAGGACGACCTTCACGTCGAAGGGGATCTCGAAGCTCACCCCGTAGTCGAGGGAGAGGAAGTCGATGCGGCGGTCCAGGGGCACGATCCAGCGGTTCAGGAGCTGTTCGGGGGTCAGCACCTGACGCCCGAAGTCGTCCACGATCATCACCCCGTTGTTGGCCTTCATGTGCAGGGGCGCCAGGTAGACGCCGGCGTTGCGATCGTAGGTGAGGTCGAGCATGTCGCCGGTGAGCTCGCCCCCGACCAGGACACGGGGCCGCCGGCACAGCACCCAGCGCCGGTCGAGTTCGGCGGGTTGGGAGTCGGCGGGGACATGGACCGTCGAGTCGAACACGGTGATGATCTGGTTGTCGACGGTGACGGCCCGGGGGACGAGGACGAGGTCGGGGCTGATCCGCACCAGGCGCTCGGCGATCGAGGTCTTGCCGGTGCCGGGTGGGCCGTAGAGAAAGACGGCGCCCTGGGTGTTGAGGGCTGGGCCGAGCTCGTCGAGCACGGCATCGGAGAGGACGAGATCGGAGAAGGCCCGTTGGAGGGTCTCGCGGTCGACGCGCAGGGCCAGGCGCTGGCGGGCGACCACCACCCGGTAGTCCGACAGGGACACGGGAGCGGCACCGGCGTAGCGGGACTGGTCGGCCCGATCCTGGGCGTGACGTTGCCCGAGCTGGGAGAGGGTGAGCACGTAGTCGCGCCCCACCATGCCGAGGACCTCGATCTCCTTGCGCTCGCGCATCTCCTGGACGACCGCGTCGACGAGGCCCGGGGACAAGGCGAGGGCCTCGGCGATGGCGCCGACTGTGGTACGGCCGTCGAGGGCGCACCGGCGCAGGACGAGGTCGGTGACCAAAGCGGGTGGGATCCCCAGGTCCTCGAGGCGCGTCGGCGCCCGGGGCAGGTCGAGGGCTCCGGCGTCGTGTTCGCTCACCCGCGTCCTCCGGGGTCTCGGTCCGTCATCGGTCGGACCGGTCCCCCGGCCCGCCCGCCACAAGGCATCCATCGGCACGGCGCCGTCGTAGTTGACCCCGAGGCGACCCCGCCGAGGAACGGATCCTCGGCGACAGGAGGGCGGGGGCGCGAGACGGCCCCGGCGACGGGTCACCGGGGCCGTGGCGAGTGGAGGTGAGGGGATTCGAACCCCTGGCCTCTTCGATGCGACCGAAGCGCTCTAGCCAACTGAGCTACACCCCCGCAGCCTCGGGGACTCTAGCGCCTCGTTCCGGAGCCCCAAACGCCACCGGTGGGCGCCGGTACGCCCCCGGACGGGGCTCAGGCCTCGGCGGCGCGGGGCAGGTCGGCCTGGCCGGTGGCGCCCATCCAGTCGGGGGCGGCGGGATGCAGCATCGAGACCTTCATCTGGCGCTCGATCTCGAGGCTGCGCCTCTGCGCCACGGCGTAGGCGAAGGCGAACAGGGCCCCGTCGGCGGCGAGGTGGAGCATCCACACCGCACCGCCGACCGCCAGGGCGGCGAGCAGGGTCACCGAGGCGAAGACCGACAGGGCGACGAGCACCTCGGCCCGGCGTCGGGCGGCTTCGGCGGCCGTACGCGGGGCCCGCAGCATCTCGCCGCCGGCGAGGACGCCGGACTCGGCGATGCGGCGGCTGCGCGCCGTCGTGCCGGCCAGGGTGCCCAGGGTGCGACCGAAGTCGTGACGGGTGTCGCGCCCGAAGGCGGGTCGGGCGGTGCGGCTCTCGCGCCACCACACGACGCCGTAGGCCGCCCACGCCGTTGCGAGCAGCAAGATGATGATCTGTGTCACGGCACCCCTCCGGTTCGGTCCGACATCGCTGTCGTCCCGGGTCGAGGTCCACCGGCGGGTGGACACGCGGGAGTGGTTGCGAACTCCCGTCGACCCTGGCGCCGTCGTGATCCCTCTCGGCCCGTTCGGACCGGGCGGGACCGCGCCAGCGGCTATCCGGATGACGTTTCTACTACGAACGCAACATCCCGGCAACCCGAACGACCGGAAAGGTCCGGACGTCTGTCACACGCCCGTCGACCGCCGAGGCCCCACGGCGGCCCCGTCGCGGGGACGAACCTCAGGCGTGGTCGCCGTCTCCGCCGGGCGGGACCGCCCGGCGGAAGGTGCCCGAGCGGCCACCGGTCTTCTCCCACAAGGCGATGTCCCCGATCACCATGTTGCGATCGAGTGACTTGCACATGTCGTAGATGGTCAAGGCCGCGACGCTGCAGGCGGTGAGGGCCTCCATCTCGACGCCGGTGCGGTCGACCGTCTCGACCTGGGCCTCGATCTCGATGGAGGAGTCCCGGATCTCGAAGTTGACGTACACCGAGCCCACGAGCAGGGGATGACACAAGGGCAGCAGGTCGCTGGTGCGCTTGGCGGCCTGGATCCCCGCCACCCGGGCCACGGCCAGCACGTCGCCCTTCTTGATGGCGCCCTGGGCCACCGCCGAGGCCGTCTCGGGCGACATGGTCACCCGGCCCCGGGCGATCGCCCGCCGATGGGTCGGCTCCTTGGGGGTGACGTCGACCATGCGGGCACGGCCGAGCGGATCGAGATGGGTGAAGCCGACGTCGGACATGGCGCCAGTGTAGGGGTCGCCTCAACCGCCGATCTGTGACATGGAGCGGGCGGGCCGCACGAAGTGCACCGTCTCGATCCCGTGACCGGCCCACTTGGCGGCCACGCTGGTGGTGATGGCGGCGTCGAGAGCGTCGTCGTCGGCCCCCGAGCGCAACAGGGCCCGCAGGTCGGTCTCGTCGGTGGCGAAGAGGCAGTTGCGGAACTGGCCGTCGGCGGTGAGGCGGATCCGGTCGCACGAGTCGCAAAAGGAGCGGGTCACGCTCGCCACCACCCCGAAGCGTCCCTTCCCGTCGCGGTAGGCGAAGCCGGCCGCCGGCGCCGAACCCCGGGCCAGGGGCTCGGCCGGGAACACGGCGGTGATGCGTTCGACGATCTCGTCGTAGGACACGACGGCGTCGGATCGCCAGCCCTCTTCGGCGTCGAGGGGCATGAACTCGATGAAGCGCACCTCGACCCCGCGTTCGCGACCGAAGCGGGCGAAGTCGACGACCTCGTCGTCGTTGACGCCCCGGATCACGACCATGTTGACCTTGACCGGATCGAAGCCGGCCTCGAGGGCGGCGTCGATTCCCTCGAGCACCCGGTCGAGGTCGTCACGCCGGGTCATGGCGGCGAAGCGCTCCCGCTGCAGCGAGTCGCAGGAGATGTTGACCCGCCTGAGGCCGGCGGCCTTCAGGTCGTGGGCGAGGTGGCGCAGGTTCACCCCGTTGGTGGTCATGGCCAGGTCCACGCCGAGGTGGGCCAGCTTGGCGACCAGCACCGGCAGGTGGGCCCGCAGGGTGGGCTCGCCGCCGGTCAGGCGGATGGCGTCGACCCCGTGGCGCTCGACGAGCAGGCGCGCCACCCGCTCGATCTCCTCGAAGGTCAGGATCTCCTCGCGGGGCTGCCAGACCATGCCCTCCGCCGGCATGCAGTAGGTGCAGCGGAAGTTGCACCGGTCGGTGACGGCGATGCGCAGGTCGCGGTGGACACGGCCGAAGCCGTCGACGAGGGGGGTCATCAGGCCCTCAGGGTACCCCCCACCCCCCGGGTGACGCCTCCCGGGCGGGCACACCGGACACCCCATCTGTCGCCGACGGCGTCGGAACCGGGTCAGTCCAGGGGGATGATCTCGACCTCGCCGCCGGGCTCGACGCCCTCGCCGTCGGGGACGACGGCCAAGGCGGTGGCCTCGGCCATGACCGACAGCTGGTGCGAACCCTGACCGCCGGCGCTGCGCACCGTCCAGCGTCCCGTCTCGTCGGGTCCACCCACCACCCTCAGGAAGTGGGTCTTGCCGTCGCGACGACGGGTGAGACCCTCGGGCGCCACCGCCCGCACCCGCCGCCGGTCGATGTCGCTGTGTCCGGCGAGGCGGCGCAGGGCGGGACGGGCGAACAGCTCGAACGACACCATCGACGACACGGGATTGCCCGGCAGGCCGAACACCGGCACCCCGTTGGCCACCCCGAAGGCGAGAGGCTTGGCCGGCTTGATCGCCACCTGCATCCAGCGCATGTCGGCGATCTCGTCGAGGACGACCTTGACGTAGTCGAAGGCGCCCATCGACACGCCACCCGAGCTCAACACGGCGTCGCAGGTCTCCAGGCCGCGGCCGAAGACCTCCTTCAAAGCGGCGGGATCGTCGCGGGCGAGCCCCAGGTCGACGGGCTCGAACCCGGCCCGGGCGCACAGGGCCAGCAGGGTCCGGCGGTTCGAGTCGCGGATCTGGCCGCGTCGCAGGGGGCCGGGCCCGTCGACGAGCTCGTCGCCGGTCGACACGACACCGACCCGGGGACGGGGATGGGCGACGACGGTGAAGGTGCCGACGCTGGCCAGCACCCCGAGGTGACCCGGGCGCAGTTCGGTACCGGCGGCGATGACCCGGTCGCCGGGCTGCACGTCCTCACCGACCCCGCGCAGGTGGTTGCCGGGCTCGACGCTGGTCTCGACCACGACCGTCCCCGCCTCGTCGTCGGCGCGGGTGAGTTCGACCATGACCACGGCGTCGGCCCCGTCGGGCAGGGGGGCGCCCGTCATGATCCGCGCCGCCTGGCCGGGCCCGACCACGACGGTGGGGTCGTCGCCGGCGGCGACCGTGCCCACCACCGTCAAGGTGACCGGGGCCCCGCGGGTGTCGGCGGCCCGGACCGCGTAGCCGTCCATGGCCGTGTTCACGAAGGGGGGAACGGCCTCGCTGGCCGTCACCGCCTCGGCCACCACCAGACCGAGGGCCTCGTCGATGCCGACGGCGACCGGCGCCAGCGGCGCCACCCGGTCGAGCACGTGGGCGCGGGCCTCGTCGAGAGGGATCACCGTGCACCCCCCGGGCGGGGGTCCGGGGTCGGCCGCGCCCGGTCCAGGGCCGCCGCCACCATGGCGGCGACCTCCCCGCCCCCGTCGGGATCGGCCAAGGCCAACTCGACGTTGGCCCGCAGCCAGTCCAGTCGCTGACCGGCGTCGTAGCTGCCCGAGGCCACGACGACCCCGACGAGACCCGGTCCGTCGACGAGGGTGGCCAGGGCGTCGGTGAGCTGGATCTCGCCGCCCCGGCCCGGCGGGGTGACGTCGAGACGGTCGAACACGACGGGCGGCAGGACGTAGCGCCCCATGACGGCCAGCTGGGAGGGCGCCTCGTCGACCGGAGGCTTCTCCACCAGGCCGGCCAGCTCGACCACCCCGTCGGCCGACACCGCACCGGCGGGGACGGCACAACCGTAGGACGAGATCTGGTCGCGGGGGACCTCCCTCAGGGCCACCACCGCCGATCCCGTGTCGGCGGCGACGGCGATCATGCGTGACAGGGCCCGGCCCCCGTCCGCCAGCAGCTCGTCGGGGAGCAGGACGGCGAAGGTCTCGTCGCCCACGTGGTGACGGGCCACCGACACGGCGTGCCCGAGCCCCAGGGGGGCGCCCTGACGGGTGAAGTGGAAGCGGGCGATCCCGGTCGGGTGACGGACCGCGTCGAGCAGGTCGTGGCGTGCCTTGGCCTCGAGGACCGCCTCGAGCTCCGGGGCCCGGTCGAAGTGGTCCTCGACCGCCTTCTTGGCCGGGCTCGTCACGATCAACATGTCGTCGAGCCCGGCCCCCGCCGCCTCCTCGACGACCCATTGGATCGCCGGCCGGTCCACGACGGTGAGCATCTCCTTGGGGACGGCCTTGGTGGCGGGCAGAAAGCGCGTCCCCAGACCGGCGGCGGGGATGACCGCCCGCCGCACCGGGCTCTTCTCCGCGGTCATGGACGGCGACGCTAGCGCGGCCCCCGCCCGCCCAGTCGCCGTTCCTCACCGCGCACGAGGCGGGCCAGGTTCGAGCGGTGCCGGATCACCAGGACGGCGGCGACGACGACCGCCACCGCCACCTCGTCACCCGGTCGCCCCAGAGTGGCGAGAAGGAGGGGATAGGCCACGGCCATGGCCAGGCTGCCCACGGCGGCGATCCGGGTCGTCGCCACGGCGGCGGCGAACAGGGCGAGACACACGACACCCGCCACGGGGGCCAGCACGAGGCCGCCACCGCCGGCGGTGGCCACCCCCTTGCCGCCCCGGAAGCGCCGGGTGACCGGCCAGACGTGGCCCGCCACCGCCGCCAGCCACACCCAGTCGGCGCCCGGTCGGCCGACCACGAGGCTGGCCACTGCGGCCGGAACGGCCCCCTTGGCCAGATCGACCAGGGCGACGACCAGACCGGCCCGCCGACCGGCGAGACGGTACACGTTGGACGCCCCCGGGTTGCCCGAGCCCTCGGCGGTGGGGTCGTGGCCGAGGCGTCGCCCCACCACCAGGGCGGTGGGAACGGTACCGAGCAGATAACCACCGACGATCAGACCACCCGTCACCACGAGCCCGGACACGACACGAGACTAGCGAGCGGACCGCCGCCGACCCGGCGGGGGCTCCACGTCCCCGACGGTGCCGTCTCCACGTCCCCGACGGTGCCGTCTCGACCTTCCCGACGGCGCCGTCTCGCTCATGGTGGGGGCCCGATCACCCAGCGGTATCCTGCGCCGCATGCCGACCTACGAGTACCGCTGCGACCGGTGCGGCGCCCGTTTCGAGGTGTGGCAGTCCTTCAGCGACGACGCCCTCACCACCTGTCCCGCCACGGGCGGGCCGCCCGAGTGCGAGGCACCCGGCGAGGGCACGGTCCGCAAGGTCTTCGGCAACGTCGGCATCACCTTCAAGGGGTCGGGCTTCTACAAGACCGACCACGGTTCCCGGGCCACCTCGGCCACCTCGGCCTCGTCGTCGTCGGGATCCGACGGCTCGGGCTCCTCGTCGAGCGAGACCTCCTCGAGCTCCGCCGGAGCCGGGTCGGGCTCCTCGGGCGCCTCGTCGGCGGCCGGCTCCGACTGAGCCGCCGCCCGGCCACCACCACCGCTTCCCCCCTCGCCATCGGCCCCACGGGCCGCCATCACCGGGAAGCGAACCGTGCCCGACGATCCCTCTCCCCCGTCCCCCCTGCTGTCGCGTCCGTCGCCCGACGTCGGTGTCCTCGACGACCTGCTCGCCCGCCTGCGTCCCCGCCTGCGGGCTCACCGCACCCGACGGATCCTGGTGGCCGCCCTCGCCGCCGTGGTGGCCTGGACCGCCGTGCGGGGCGCCACCTCGGAGGCGGCATCGACCCGTGCCGCCTGGCAGCCCGCCGGACCGGTCCTCGTGGTCAGCCGGGCCGTGACCGACGGCGCTCCCCTGTCACCGGCCGATGTCGAGTCGCGGCGGGTGCCCGCCTTCCTCGTGCCCGCCGACGCCCTCACCGAGCTCCCGGCCGGCGCCCGCGCTCTCGACGACCTCACGCCGGGCGAGATCGTCCGGGCCGCCCGCCTCGCCCCCCTCGGGTCGTCGGTCACCGCCGCCCGCCTGCCGCCGGGATCAGGAGGCGTGGTCCTGCCCGCCGACGCCGCCGTCGGGCTCGAGGCCGGGGACCGGGTCGATCTCGTCGCCTTCGCCTCGGGTCTCACCGTCACCCGGGGCGCACGCGTCGTGCGGGTCGGACCCGACGGTGACACCACCGTGGCCGTGTCCGACAGCGACCGGGGCGCGGTGGTCCGCGCCCTCGCCTCCGGTGGGGTGATCAGCGTCCTCGTGCCCTGAGCCTCCCGCCCCGCCGGCGTCGGGCTCGTCACCCGAACCCGTCAGCGCCAGGGCGAGGCCAACAGGGCGAGCACCGCCACTCCCAGCACGACGCGGTAGACGATGAAGGGCCCGAAGGTCCGGGTCCGCACCAGCACCAGGGTGCCCCACACGGCCAGGTAGCCCGTGAGCGCCGAGGTCACGATCCCCACGACGAAGGGCGGCCAGAACGACGACGGCACGCTCACCTCGGCGAAGCGCAGCACCCCGGCGCCGGCGATCACGGGCAGGCTCATGAGGAAGGCCAGGCGGGCGGTGGCGTCGCGGGAGAAGCCCAGGGCCCGCCCCACGGTGATGGTGGCCCCGGAGCGGGACACACCCGGCTGCAGGGCGAGCGCCTGGCCGAGACCCATGGCCAACGCCGGCCACCACCCGAACTCCTGCATACCCCGGGTGCCCTGGAGGCGGTCGGCGAAGCCCAGCACCACACCGAAGACGATCAACATGACGGCGATGAGCCAGATGCGATCGGCACCCCGCAGCTGCTCCTCGAACAGCACCCCGACGATGCCGGCAGGAACTGCCGAGACCACCAGGGCCCAGGCGATCCTCCCGTCGGTCGTCCAGGGTCGTCGTCGGAGCACAGGCCCCAACCCGGCGGCCGTCAGACGGGCCACGTCACGCCTCAGGTAGGCCAGGGCCCCCACCAGGGTGCCCAGATGGACGGCCACGTCGAAGGTCGTCTCGAGCTCGGTGTCGAGTTCACTCCAGCCGAACAGCCAGCGGGTCAGCTCGAGGTGGCCGCTCGAGGAGATCGGCAGGAACTCCGACAGGCCCTGGACCAGGCCGAGCACGACGGCGTGCAGGATCGACATGCGGTGTCCGAGGGTACCGGGAGGAGGGCCCGACGCTCAGGCGCCCGAGAGGGTCACATCGTCGATCACGAGCGACACACCCGCCGCCGACAGGGGCAGGAACTCCAGATCCGACCCCACGGCACGGATGTCGAGCAGGAGGCGCTGCAGGGTGGAGGCGATGGTGACCTCGCGGACGGGCTCGGCCGTCTCGCCCCGTCGGATCCGCAGGCCCTCGGCCCCGGTGGAGAAGTCGCCCGAGACGGGGTTGACGCCACTGTGGAGCCCGGCCACGTGCTGGACGAGGAAGCCGTCGTCGATGTCGGCGATCAGCTCTTCGGGCGAGCGGTCGCCCGGCTCGAGACGCAGGGCCCGGGCCCCCACACCGGGCGGCGAGCTGTAGCCCCGCACGGCCGAGGCGGTCGAGGAGGTGCCCGCCCGGCGGGCGGTGTAGGTGTTGTGCAGGAAGCCCCGGAGCACCCCGTCGGCCAGGAGGGGAACGGGACGGCTGGCGAGCCCCTCGGCGTCGATGGCGCCGGCGGTGAAGGCCCGGGTGTCGGTGGGGTCGTCGACGAGACGCACCCACGGCGGCGCCACCTCCTCGCCCACCCGGTCGGCGAACAGGGACCGACCCTTCAGCACGGCCTCACCGCTGAGGGTCGAACCGATGATCCCCAGGAGCTGGGCGGTGACGAAGGGGTCGAGCACGACGGTGAGACGCCCCGAGGGGGCCTTGCGGGCGCCGAGGAGACGGGTGGCGCGGTGGGCGGCGTCGGCCGCCGCCGCCTCGGGGTCGAGATCAGCGGGCTCCCGTCCGACGGAGAACCCGAAGCCGGTCTGGGTGTCGTCGTCGGCGGAGGCCAGGGCGTAGCTGGCCAGGTAGCACGCCGTCTCCCGGGCCTCGGCGGCCACCCCGGCCGAGGTGGCGACGGCCATCTCACCCACCACGTCGGAGTACTCGGCCGACTCGACACCGATGATGCGCCCGTCGGCGGCCCGGGTGGCCTTCTCGAGGGCGAGGGCGAGCTCGACCTTGTCGTCGGTGGGCACCGACGACAGAGAGGGCCGGAACAGATCGAGCGCGGGGACGGGCACACCGTCGGGGGCCGCCACCCCGGCGTCGGGATCGACGGTCCCGAAGCGGGCGTTGTCGCGGGCCTCGGCCAGGACCTCGTCGAGGGCCCCGGCCTCGAGGGTGCCGGCGTAGGAGAAACCCTGCCGCCCTCCCGCAACGACCCGGACCCCGACCCCGGCGGAGTCCGACACGGTGAGGGACTCGACGGCGCCGTCGTAGGCGCGGACCTCGGTCCCGCGGTGGCGCACGACGAAGGCCTCGACCTCTTCGTCGGGACCGGCCCGGTCGGCCAGGGCCGTGGCGATGTCGAGGAGCTCGCTCACGCCGCCGTCCCCCCGACGGTCAGGGCCGTCACCCGCAGGGTCGGGGTGCCGTCACCGACGGGCACCCCCTGGCCGTCCTTGCCGCAGGTCCCCGGCGAGCCCATGGCGAAGTCGTCGCCGAGGGCGTCGATGCGGCGGAGGACCTCGGGCCCGTTGCCGATGAGGTTCCCCTCCCGGATGGGCTCGGTGATGCGGCCGTTCTCGATCAGGTAGGCCTCGGTCATCCCGAACACGAAGTCACCGGTGGCGGTGTTGACCTGCCCACCCCCCAGCTGGGCGACGTAGACCCCCCGGGGCGTGTCGGCGATGATCGCCTCCGGATCGTCGTCACCGTTGGCGATGAAGGTGTTGGTCATGCGGACCATGGGCAGGTGCTCGTAGCTCTGGCGACGTCCGTTGCCCGAACTGGCTCGTCCCTCGCGCCGGGCCCGCAGCATGTCCCACATGTAGTCGGTGAGCACTCCCTCGCGGATCAAGACGTTGTGGGCGGCGCGGTGGCCCTCGTCGTCGATGGCGAAGTGCCCCCATTCGCCGCTCATGGTGGCGTCGTCGACCAGGGTGACGAGGGGGCTGGCCACCTGCTCGCCGACCCGCCCGGCGAAGGCGGAGGCCGACTTGGCGACGAGGTCGGCCTCGAGTCCGTGGCCGCACGCCTCGTGGAAGAGGACCCCACCTCCGCCGGCGGCCACCACCACCGGCATGGTGCCGCTGGGGGCGGGGCGGGCTCCGAGCTTGGTCAGGGCACGGCGGGCGGCGCGGCGGGCCAGCTCGGCCACGTCGGTCTCCTCGAAGAGCTCGAAGCCCACCGTGCGCCCGACCGTCTCGCGCCCGGTCTGCATGCCGGTGTCGCCGGTGGCGACACAGGCCACCGAGAACAGGGTGCGGGTCTGGTCGTCCTCGACGAACAGGCCGTCGGAGTTGGCCACCAGGATCCGGCGGCGGCTGTCGCCGTAGCGGGCGGTCACCTGGGTGATGGCCGACCCCTGGGCGCGGGCCGCCTCGTCGGCCCGGGTCAGGAGTTCGACCTTGACGGTCTTGGCCACCTCGGCGGGGGCCACACGGACCCGGTCGTGCTCGACCGGGGTGGGTTCGACCCGCACGACCCGATCGCCCCCGCCTGCTCCCCGGGCGGCAGCAGCGGCCGCCTCGGCCGCCGCCTCCAGTCCGCGGGCGCTCAGGTCGGCGGTGTGGGCGAAACCGGTGGTCTCGCCGACCACGACCCGGATGCCCGCTCCCCGGTCGCGCCCGGAGGTCACCCGCTCGACCCGCCCGTCGTCGAGGAGGGCCGACGAGGAGGTCTTGTCCTCGACGAAGATCTCGGCGAAGTCGCCGCCTCGTCGCAGAGCCGCCTGCAGGGTCCGTTCGGTGAGGTCACGGTCGAGCACGGGCGAACTCCTCGGGTCGATGACCGCGATCGGCCGACACCGGACCGCGGCGGCACACAGGGCCGCGGCTATCGTACCGGCCGTGCCTCTCGAGCCCGGTCTGCGCGCCCAGGTGACCCACGTGGTGGGTGACGGGGATCTGGCCCCGGTGTTCGGCAGCGGGTCCGTGCCCGTGCTGGCCACCCCCCGCGTCCTCGCCTGGTGCGAGGAGGCCACCATGGCCGCCCTCGCCGATCAGCTCCCCGAGGGCGAGACCTCGGTGGGCATGCGGGTCCAGCTCGACCACGTCCAACCCACCCCCAACGGTGCCGAGGTGCGGGCCGAGGCCACCCTCGAGCGCGTCGAGGGGCGTCGCCTCACCTTCGCCGTGGCGGTCCACGACCCCCGGGGCCTCGTGGCCGCCGGCCGGGTCACCCGGGTGATCGTCGACCGCGAACGCTTCCTGGCCAAGGCGGGCTGACGAGGGACGCCCCGACCCCGTCTCGGGACCCCGACGACCAGGGACGGGGTCAGCGCCGACGCCGTCTCGGGACCCCGACGACCCGGGCGGGGTCAGCCCCGACGCTCGATCGTCCACAGCACCACGACGGGGCTCCCCCCGTCGCTGACCGTCATCACCACCCGGCGGGGAAAGCCGTCCTGGAGGCGTATCTCGGCCTCGGCGGCGCCCGCGAGCTCGGGGCCCACCGAGCGCCACACGCCGGGCTCGGTCTCGGCCAGGGTGAAGGCCGACGCCAGGTGGCGCCACGCCTCGAGCTGGCCGGCCACGAGCTCGATCGCCTCGGCGTCCTCGACGACGACGGCCCGTGTCGGGGTGGCGTCGCCGAGCTGCTCGACGAGCTCCGCCCGCGCTCCCGCCCCGGTGCGGCTGAACTCGATCGTCTCGGCCAGGGTCTCGCCCGCGCCCGACGCCTCGATGCGGATCGACAGACCCTCGGCCTCGAGGACGCGGGCCAGGGCGGCATCGAGTTCGGTTTCGCCGGCCGTCTCCCCGCCCTCCGCCGCTCGGTCGACGAGCATCCCCGCCGGCGCCGCCGGATCGCCGGATGCGGGCACGGCGGCGGGATCGGCACCCGACGCGGTGTCGCTCGTCGGCGCGCCCGCGCAGGCGGCGAGGACCCCGACCAGTGCCACGACGAGGAGCGCTGCACGGGGCGGCCGGAGACGAGGAGCCGAGCGGCACCGGCGGGCGGCGCGGCGCTGCTCGAGGGCGGACGGGAACGACGAGGATGCGAACGAGGATGCGAACGCAGGCTCGGGCGACGACGGGGTCATGGGCCACCTCCCGGCGGGATCCGCCGCCGACGGCGAGGGGGCCGGCGGCGGCAGGGCCGAAGGCGGCACGCGCCGTACCGCGAAGCCCCGTCACCCTAGCGACCACCCGGGGACCCGACACCCGCCACGCCCCCGTCCGGCGGCCGCCGTTAGCATCAGTCCGCCGTGCCTCCCGAACCGTCCCCGCCCACCCTGACCGCCCCGACCGGGCCCGCCGCCGACCGCCGGCGGCGACCCCGCTGGTGGGTCGAGGTCGGCCTGGTACTCGTTTTCTACGGCGTCTACAGCGCCGTGCGGAACCGTTTCGGTTCGGCCCTCGGCGAAGCGGCCCGCCTGGAGGCGCTTCACAACGCCGAGCGGGTCATCGATCTCGAACGGGCCCTCGGCCTGTTCCACGAGGAGGCCGTCCAGGCCCTCTTCGAGGGGTGGGGCCTGTTCCTGTGGTTCTGGAACGTCTTCTACGGCTTCTTCCACTTCGCCGTCACCATCGGTGTGATGGTGTGGCTCTTCACCCGCTGGCCCGAGCGCTACCTGCGCTGGCGCTCCACCCTCGCTGCCACCACCGCTCTCGCCCTGATCGGCTTCGCCGCCTTCCCCCTCATGCCGCCACGCCTGCTCACCGACTGCGGCACCTACGGGGGTTGTCTCGACACCTACACCTTCGTCGACACCCTGGTCGTCCACGGGGGTCTGTGGTCCTTCGACTCGGGCACCATGCAGTCGATCTCCAACCAGTACGCGGCCATGCCCAGCCTCCACATCGCCTGGGCGACCTGGTGCACCCTCGCCCTGTGGCCGGTCGTGGGCCTCCGGGGCCGGATCCTGGCCGCCGTCTACCCCCTGTGCACCCTGTTCGCCATCGTCGTCACCGCCAACCACTACTGGATCGACGCCGTGGGGGGCCTGATCGTCCTCGCCGGCGGGATCGCCCTCGGTCGACCCCTCACCCGTGTCCTGCCCGGGCTGGCCGACGCCGCGCCCCGCGCCCGTCGCGGCGCCGCCCCGAGGGACTAGCGTGGATTCGTCCGAGGCCGGGAGAGACCGCATGTTGCTCGACACCATCTCGGGGCCCGACGACCTCCGCGGCCTGTCGGCCGACCAGCTCGACGAGCTCTGCCGCGAGATCCGCGACCGCATCATCGCTGCCGTCGACACCCACGGCGGGCACCTCGGCTCCAACCTCGGGGCCGTCGAACTCACCGTCGCCCTGCACCGGGTCTTCCACTCGCCCGACGACGTCATCTTGTTCGACACCGGCCACCAGGCCTACGTGCACAAGATGCTCACGGGCCGAGCCGCCGCCTTCGACCGCCTCCGCTGCGCCGACGGCATCTCGGGTTACCCCTCCCGCGAGGAATCCGAGCACGACTGGATCGAGAACAGCCACGCCTCCACCGTGCTGTCCTACGCCCACGGCCTGGCCACCGCCTTCGCCGCCCGGGGCGAGCAACGGCGCGTCGCCGCCGTCATCGGTGACGGCGCCCTCACCGGCGGCATGGCCTTCGAGGGACTCAACAACCTCGGCCATTCCGGGCGCGACGTCGTGATCGTGCTCAACGACAACGGGCGTTCCTACGCCCCCACCGTCTCGCGCCTGTCGGAGTCGTTGATCCGCATCCGTGCCAACCCCACCTACATGCGCCGCCAGGCCCGCCTCGAGGAGATCGCCGAGCGCATCCCCTGGGTGGGCGAGCACATCCGGCGCGGCATGAAGATGTCCAAGGCCGCCCTGCGCGAGGTCCTCGAGCCCCCCGCCTTCTTCGAGAACCTGGGCGTCCGCTACATGGGGCCCTTCGACGGGCACGACATCGCCGAGCTCGAGGAGGCCCTCACCAACGCCGCCGAGTTCGAGGGTCCGGTGGTGGTCCACGTCCTGACCCAGAAGGGACGTGGCTACGCCCCCGCCGAGAACGACGTCGTGAAGAACATGCACGACACGGGCTCCATCAAGCCGGGCTCGTACACGGCGGCCTTCTCGGAGACCATCGTC
>RFFY01000133.1 GCA_003697065.1 Actinomyces sp.
AGCCCTGACGGACAGTGTCCGGGCCCGGTGTCGGCGGGCCGACCGGCACCGGGTGACGTGCGGGGCACCCACCTCCCGGGCGATCATGTCCGAGTACCCTCGCGACGGCGACGGGTCGCCCGACGATCGCTCATCTCCGGCTCTCTCGGGCCGATCGGAGCATCAGGAGGAACCGGCCATGGCCTCGACACGCACCACGCTGACCGACAGCGAGCTGGCGACGCTGGCCGACATCTGCGGCCGCGACGCCGACGAGCTGCGCGCCGAACTGCACCGTCGACCCTGGCTCCTGCAGGAGCTCCTGCGGGCTCCCGAGGCGGTCGAGGCGGTGCGTGACGACGGCCTGACGGTGGTCTCCTCACCCTTCCTGCTGTTCGCCGTGCTCACCCGCCTCGCCGCCGACGAACTCCTCGACGTGAGCTGGGTCAACGAGTGGACCGGGCCCCGCTCGCGCCTACCCGTGCTCGATGTCGAACCCCTCCAGGAGTTCGTCGACGATCCCGCCCGGGTCCTGTTCGTCGCCCGCCTCCTCGCCTCCTTCGTCGCTCCCGCCTCCTCGCCGATCCCCCTCCACGCCACCGACCCGTGGGAGCTCATCGACTGGCTCCAGGCCGTGGTCCCCGACGACCGGGTCACCCTGCTGCGCCGTCTCGGTGACCTGGCCCTCTTCCTCGCCGGCGTGCACCCGGACGCCACCGGCGACCACCCCCTCACCCCGCGCCAGGCCGCCAAGGCCGGACGCTCCCTCGACCTCACCGCCGACGAGATCCTCGCCATGGTCGATCCCGCGTCCCTGTCCCCCGGACTCGACGCCCTCGAGGCCCTCGGCGCCCGCTGGTACACCGCCGCCCGCGAGGAGGCCCGCGACCTGCCCGTCGTCGTTCTCGACGTGGCCGCCCGGATCCGGGCCGCCCGCCGCTTCCTCAACCACCTCACCGACCGCTACCTGCACCCCTACACCCCCACCTTCGGCCTGCCCGCCTGACGCGGGCGCTACTGTCGCCGCGTGACCCACACCAGCGACCCCGCGGCCCCCGCCGCGGTCATGACCGTCACCGGCCCCGTCCCCGTCGAGGAGCTCGGCCGGTGCCTGATGCACGAGCACCTGACCGTCGGCTACCCGGGCTGGGAGTCCGACACCCTGTCGGCCCTCGACCGGGCCGACATGCGCGCCATCTGCATCGACCGCATCGCCGAACTGCAGGACCTCGGCTACCGCACCCTCGTCGACCCCTGCCCCAACGACCTGGGCCGCGACGTCGAGCTCATGGTCGAGGTCGCCGAGGCCACCGGCTTCCGGATCATCTGCGCCACCGGGCTCTACAAGCACGACGAGGGCGGCCACGCCCACTGGGCGTTCCGGGGGCGCTTCGAGGACGTGACCGGTCCCATGACCGACCTCTTCGTCACCGAGCTCACCGAGGGCATCGGCACCACGGGCGTCCGGGCCGGGATCATCAAGTGCGGCACCGGCACGGGAGCCATGACCGATCACGAGGCCCGGGTCTTCGCCGCCGCCGCGGCGGCGAGCGGCGCCACCGGCGCCCCCGTCACCACCCACACCGACGAGGGGACCCTCGGTGACGTGCAACAGGAGGTGCTCACCGCGGCGGGTGTCCCGGCCCACCGCATCGTCATCGGTCACTCGTGCGGCACGACCGACACCGACTACCACCTCCGGATCGCCCGCGGCGGAAGCTGGCTCGGCTTCGACCGCTTCGGCATCCCCCTCGTCAGTGACGACGACCGGGTGGCCTCGCTCGCCCGCCTCGTCGAGCACGGCGCCGCCGACCGGGTCGTCGTCTCCCACGACTCGGTCTGGTGCTGGAAGGGCCAGCCCTGGCCCGTCGCCCTGCGCGAGAGGGTGGCGGCGACCTTCGTCCCCACCCACTTCGACCGCACCATCGTCCCCCGACTCCTCGACGCCGGTGTCGACGAGGCCACCATCGCCGCCTTCACCCACGACAACCCCCGGCGCTTCTTCGCCGGCGAACCCCTCCCGAACCTGTGAGCGAACCACCTCCACCCCCCGACGCCCTCGGCGCCCGCGTCCTCGCCTGCCTGGTCGAAAAGGAACGCACCACCCCCGACCGCTACCCGCTCAGCACCAACGCCCTCACCGCCGCCTGCAACCAGGCCAACAACCGTGACCCGGTGATCCGGGTGACCGAGCGGGAGGTCGACGCCGCCATGATCGCCCTGCGCCAGGCCGGCCTCGCCCGGACCGTGTCGGGCGCCGGGCACCGCACCCCCAAGCACCGCCACGTCCTCGACGAGGCCCTCGGACTCGACGACCACGAGCTGGCGGTCCTGGCCGTCCTCGTGCTGCGCGGCCCCCAGACCCTCAACGAGATCACCACCCGCACCGCCCGCTACGCCGACGGCCCGGCGGGTGACCCCAGCGCCGTCGACGCCGCCGTCGACCGGCTCGCCGCCCGCACCCCACCCCTCGTCGTCCGCCGTGAGCGGCGCCCCGGCGAACGCGAACCCCGCATCGACCAGTGCTGGGC
>RFFY01000776.1 GCA_003697065.1 Actinomyces sp.
GAGCGCCGGTCCCGGCCGGGGAGGCAGCGATGACGCCAGCGATGACGGACACGAGCGTCGACCACCGGACACGCCGCTTCGTCGACGAGGCCGAGCTGTCCTTCGACGAGATCGTCGAGGTCGTCCTGCCCGCCGCTGTCGCCGCCCACGGGGGGCTCGCTGCCCGGGGCATCGCCGTGCAGGGCGTCCCGCCCCTGACCCTCGTGGTCGACGGGCCCGCCAGTTCCCGCTCGCTCACCCTGGCCGCGGTCGGCGCCGACCTGGGCGTGACGGTGGGTGACGGTGGGGCACCGCCGGCGGGCCTCGTGGCCCACCTCGCCGTCGACGCCCTGTCCGATCTCGTCCAGGACGTCCAGTCCCCGATGGGTCTGGCCATGACGGCGCGGGTGCGGGTCGAGGGGGGATCGATCGACGACTGGATCTCGTGGGAACCGGTGCTGCGGGCCCTGTTCGAGGGGCGCCCGGTGTACGAGCCGGGTGCGGTCGAGCTGACAGGCGCCGACGGTTCCCCCCTCGATCTCGATGCCGTTTTCACCCTCGACGACGCCACCGACCCCCGCCGGCGGCGGGTCATGGCCCACTTCCTCGCCCAGGCCGGGTTCCTGCACGTCCGGGGCGTGTTCGACCCCGACGAGATGGCCGCCGTGCGCGCCGACATCGACCGGGGGATCGCCGCCGCCACCCCCGACGACGGTGAGTCGTGGTGGGCCACCGACGCCGACGGTGTCGACCGGGCCGTGCGGGTGCTCTTCTTCGACGAGAAGTCCGACGCCCTACGGGATCTGTTGGCCGACCCCCGCCACACCTGGATCGGGGATCTCACCGGCGACGGCCACGTTCACACCGGCGGTGCCGAGGGCCTGGTCAAACCCCTGGGCATCGTCCGGGGCCTGTCCGACCTGCCCTGGCACAAGGACTGCGGCCAGGGACGCCACGCCTACATGTGCAACGCCTTGACGGTCGGGATCTCGGTCACGGGCGCCGACCGGCGCTCGGGGGCTCTGGGGGTGATCCCCGGCTCACACCGCGCCAACACGTGCTCGGCGATGCGCGACCGGCGTCTCGACCTGGCGCCCCGCCTCCTCGAGACCGCCACGGGCGACCTCACGATCCACTGCAGCGACACCCTGCACCGCGCCCATCCCCCCGTCGAGCGTCCCCGCCACGTCGTGTACACCTCGTGGCGCCTGCCCCTCCTGGCCGGCGACGTGGAGCGGCCCGATCCCCGCTACAGCCGTCGCGCCCGGGCCGAACTCACCGACGTCGAGGACCGCATCGACGCCGCCGCCTCCCCGTCTCGCTGACGGCGCCCGGGCCGCCGCC
>RFFY01000777.1 GCA_003697065.1 Actinomyces sp.
CAGATCACCGAGATGATCGACCAGGGGGTGTCGCTCAAGGAGTACTTCGCCCCCCACCGGGAACTGATCGCCCAGAAGCTGGGGATGAACCCGGCGGACGTGGACCTCACCGACGCGAAGTTCATGCCGGTGATGGGCATTCGTGACGGTGACACGGTGGCGCCGATGACCCTGGAGCAGACCAACCGCTTCGTCCGGACATTGGATGACTACTGGCGCACCGCCGAGGGCCGGGCCGAGAAGGCGAGAATGGGTAGGGCCCTTCTCAAGCAACTGGGGGTGATCGCCTGATGGCCATCAACAACACCCAGGATCTCGAGACCGCGACCGCCCCGGACCTGGAGGCGTACTTCACCCAGATCCTCACCAGTTTCGGCCTCCAGGAGCTTGTGCCCGTGGCCACGAAGCTGGCCACCGAGGGAGCCTCCGAGGCGGAGTTCATGAACGCCATCGAGGCCACCGACGCCTACCGCCGGCGCTTCCCCGCCATCTTCGCCCGGCGGGAGAAGGGTCTCCCTCCGATCACCGCGACCGACATCTTGAACTACGAGCACCGGGCCGGGGAACTGGAGACCCTCTACGGCCTGCCCGAGGGGTTCCTGACCTCCAAGGCGCAGGACTTCATGGTCCGGGATGTGAGCTTCGATCAGTTGCGGGCGCAGGTGGCGTTCGCCTCCGATGTGCTGACGAAGGCGGACCCGGAGACCCTGTTCGAGCTCCAGCGCTTCTACGGGCTGGAGCCCACCAGCGGTGCCCTGCTCGCCTACGTGATCGACCCTGAGCGCGCCCTGCCCCACATCCAGGAGCAGGTCCGCATCGCTGAGATCGCCGCCAGCACCACCCGCGGTGGGTTCCAGTTGACAAAGGAAGAGGCGGCGGCACTGGAGGCGCAGGGGGTTTCCCCCGGCGACGCCAGGGCGAGGGCGGAGTCTCTGACCACCCTCGGCGAGGTGATCACCGGCACCAACATCCTGGACGCCGTGGACCGCGAGACCCGTCTCAAGGTCCTCGCCGGTGACACCCGGGCCATCGGTGAGCTCCGCAAGCGGGCGGAGCGGCTGGCGTCCCCCTTCCAGGGCGGCGGCGCCTTCGCCACCGATCGCACGGGCATCACCGGCATCGGTGCCGCCACCTGATACCGTTGAGGCGACCCCCCTGGGGACGTGCCGGCGTCGCCAGTGAGCAAGGGGAGGATCCGGCATCGCGACCAACCGCCCCCACGTGGTGCAGCACCAGCGTTCCCTCGACGCTGGTTGGGCCGGGGCACGAGGAGTAGAGGTCACATATGACGGACACACCCACCGACCTGACGGACGAACCCTCCGAAGGGGGAGATCCGGCAGGACTCCGCAAGCGCGCTGAGGAAGCCCTCAAGGCGGCCAGAGAGGCCGAGGCACGGGCGGCCGAAGCGGAACGCCGGGCAGCGTTCGCTGAGGCGGGCATCCCCACCGAAGGTGTCGGGGCTCTGTTCCGCAAGGCGTACGACGGGGAGGCGTCGGTCGAGGCGATCAGGGAGGCTGCGGCCGCCTACGGGATCCTCGGCGCCGGCACCACCCCCGGCACCTCCGATGCCGTCCCGGAATCGGAGGCGCAGGCACTGGCGACAGCGGCGACAGGTGTTGCCTCGACGACCGAGCCGGCTTCCCCGTCAGGGGCAGCGAGCATCAACGACGAGATCGTCCGCCTCTACCAGGCGGGTGATCCCGATGCGCTCCTCGGGTTCCTGGAGGACCAGGGCCTGCTGGCCGATCCGGACTCCAGGGAGTTCGAGCCGAGGCTCATCAACTCCACGCCGCGTATGCCCGGAGTCTCCGGAGACAACCCGACGGGGGTGAACCCTCAGGTCATCTGAACCCGAGGAGGGTTGACAGATGGCTCTGACCGGCACCGCCGATCTCAGCACCAGTACCGCCGCATACGACGCTCTGGCGAACTTCGCCCTGCGTCCGATGCTGCACTTCGATCAGGTGGCCCGTAAGCGGCCCACCCGCCAGACCCACCGTGGCGCCAGCGTCACGTTCGACTTCTACGACGACCTGGCAGCGGCCACCACCCCGCTGACCGAGACCGCGGATGTCACCCCGGTCGCCATGAGCGACTCGACGGTGACGGTGACGCTGGTCGAGTACGGCAACGCCGTGCAGACCACCGCCAAGCTCCGCGGCACCTCGTTCCTGGAGGTGGACGCGGACGCCGCCAACGTCATCGGCTACAACGCCGGTTTGTCGATCGACACCCTGGCCCGCACCCAGTTGGAGGGCGGCACCAACGTCCGGTACGCCGGCAGTGCCACCTCCAGGGCCACCGTGGCCGCCACCGACACCCTCAGTGTGGCGGACATCCGCTACGTGGCGGCCAAGCTCCGCTCCAACTCGGCCATGCCCCTCATCGGGTCGCTGTTCGTGGGCTTCATGCACCCGGACGTGGCCTACGACGTGCGGGCCGAGACCGGTAACGACGCCTGGGTGAACCCCGCCAACTACAGCGACGCCGCACGCCGCTGGAACGGCATCGTGGGCGCCTTCGAGGGTGTCATGTGGATCGAGACGCCCCGCGCCTCCCTCCTGACGGACGCGGGTTCCACCACCACCGACGTGTACCTGACCACCGTCGTGGGCCGTGAGGCTCTCGCCAAGGCGTTCTCGTCGGTGGTGAGCGGCCCCACGCCCCGCATCGTCATCGGCCCCCAGACCGACGCCCTGCGCCGGTTCAACACCGTCGGCTGGTACTGGCTCGGCGGACACGCCCGCTTCCGTGAAGCGGCCCTGTACCGCATCGAGTCGGCTTCCAGCATCGGCGCCAACTGATCCTGACAGCCGGGGCGGCCACCCTCTCCTCTCCCGTGGCGCGTCGGAACCGGCCGCCCCGGCTGTCACACCTCGGAGGTACACCATGACCAAGGCCATCCGCATCGCCACCGTCATCGCCCGGAGCGTCGTCACCTGGGGTGTCGTCGCAGTGGCGATCGCCCAGGTGGTGATCGACAACCTCAGTGGCGACATCTCCACTCCGTTGGAGGTGGTCGCCCGTATCGCCGCCATCATCGCCGGCGCCGTCGCTGTCCTGCGCCGGGTGACACCGGTCGACCCCTCGCAGCG
>RFFY01000778.1 GCA_003697065.1 Actinomyces sp.
CCACCACCTCGAGCGCCACCCCGTCGGCCACCACCACCTCGACCAGCAGCCCGTCGGCCACCACCACCTCGACCACCGCCCCGTCGACCACCACCAGCGCACCCCCGACCACGAGCGGCCCCCCGGCGGCGACCACGGCGACGACGTCGCCGGGCGAGCCGACCTGGCTCGGCGCCGACGGAAGCCTCGAGCTCCCCGGCGATCCCGTGTTCACCTTCGCGGTCGCCACCGAGGCCGCCACCGGGGTCGACCCCGGGGAGGTGGCCGCCTTCGTCGACGAGACCCTGAGCGACCCCCGCAGCTGGATCGCCGCCGGTGTCGGCTTCCGACGCGTCCCCTGGGCCGAGCGCGGTGCCGGCGCCATCGCCCTCGTCGTCGCCACGCCCGCCACCGTCGACCGCCTCTGTGCGCCCCTGCGGACCAACGGGATCTACTCGTGCGGCCGCAACGGCTGGATCGCCCTCAATCTCGAGCGCTGGCTCGGAGCGACCAGCGACTGGCCCGCCGACCTGACGACCTACCGGCGCTACCTGGTCCAACACGAGATCGGCCACTACCTGGGCCGGTCCCACCAGGCGTGCCCGGGGCCCGGGCTCCCCGCCCCGGTCATGATGCAACAGACCAAGGGCCTCGACGGCTGCCTGCCCAACCCCTGGCCGGTCCCCTGACCCGCCCACCCGTCTGGCCGTCGGCGGGACCGGTCTGGCACGCTGGCCGCGTCCATCACCCGACGGAGCCCGAGGAGGGTTCGATGAGCAAGCTTCTCGAGGGCAAGGTCGCCCTGGTCACCGGTGCCGGACGCGGCATCGGCCGCGAACACGCCCTGATGCTGGCCGAACACGGTGCCAAGGTCGTCGTCAACGACCTCGGCGGCGACGAACACGGCGAGGGCGGCAGCCTGACCCCCGCCATGGAGGTCGTCGAGGAGATCCAGGCCATGGGCGGGGAAGCGGTCGTCAACGGCGGCAACGTCGCCGACTTCGGCCAGGCCGCCGAGATGGTCCAGCAGGCCATCGACACCTGGGGCGACATCAACATCATCATCAACAACGCCGGCATCCTGCGCGACCGCATGGTGTTCTCCCTGTCCGAGGACGACTGGGACGCCGTCATCGGTGTGCACCTGAAGGGCACCTTCGGACCCAGCCACCACGCCGCCGTGTACTGGCGCAACAAGTCCAAGGCGGGCGAGGAGGTCTACGGGCGCATCATCAACACCTCGTCGCCGTCGGGCATCTACGGCAACGTGGGTCAGACCAACTACGGCGCCGCCAAGGCCGGCATCGCCGCCTTCACCGTGATCGCCGCCCAGGAGCTGTACAAGTACGGGGTCACCGTCAACGCCCTGGCCCCCACCGCCTGGACCCGCATGACCGCACCCCTGATGGGCGGCGACCAGGCTCCCGAGGATCTCCAGGAGAAGATCTCGCCGCGCTGGATCGCCGTCATCGCCACCTGGCTGGCCAGCCCCGAGGCCGCCAAGGTGACGGGACGTGTCTTCGACGTGCGGGGCGAGCAGCTCGGCATCGCCGAGGGGTGGCACCTGGGCCCCACCGCCACCCAGCCCGACGATCCCACCCAGCTCTACCCCGTGGTCAAGGACCTCATGGCCCGCGCCCGGCTGAACGCCAACATGAACGGCGTCGACCACGAGGGTCCGGGCTTCCCCCCCAAGGAGATCTGAGCGGCCGGGCGAGCCGGCCGGTGGCTCAGGCGCCGGTCGGCTCGTAGGCCACCTGGCAGAAGCCGTGGTTGCAGTACCCACCGGGGTTCCGGGCCAGGTACTGCTGGTGGTAGGCCTCGGCGAAGTAGAAGGTCGGGGCGTCGAGGATCTCGGTGGTGATGTCGCCGAAGCCGGCGGCGTGGAGACGCCGCTGGTAGGCGTCCCGGCTCGCCAGGGCGGCCGCCTTCTGCTCGGCGTCGTAGGTGTAGATGCCCGAGCGGTACTGGGTGCCGATGTCGTTGCCCTGGCGCATCCCCTGGGTGGGGTCGTGGACCTCCCAGAACACCTTGAGCAGGTCCTCGTAGGTGATGCGGTCGGGGTCGTAGACGACCCGCACGACCTCGTTGTGGCCGGTGCGCCCCGTGCACACCTCCTCGTAGGTCGGGTTCGGGGTGTAACCGCCGGCGTAGCCGACGGCAGTGGTGTGGACACCGTCGAGCTGCCAGTAGAAGCGCTCGGCGCCCCAGAAGCAGCCCAGACCGAACAGGGCGAGACGCAGATGGTCGGGATAGGGCGGGGCGAGGGGCGTGCCCAGCACGAGATGGCGCTCGGGTA
>RFFY01000779.1 GCA_003697065.1 Actinomyces sp.
CCCGGTAGCCCTCGCGGGCCCGGTCCATGGCACGTCGGGCCGCCTCGCCGTTCCCGACGGCCAGCAGCTTCTCGGCAGCGGCGAGGGCGTCGCGGAAGGGGGTCCGGGGCTCGACGGGCCGCGCCACCCGGAGGGTCCGGGTCGCCGGCGCTGACACCGCCCCGGTGCCCGGTGACCCGGACCGGGTTGCGAGCAGCAGGGGCCGGGTCGCCCGACCCGCCGCCGGCGCCGAGGTCTCGCCGTCGGCGTCGGAGGCCGGGCCCTCGGGCGCCGGGCCGGCGTCGGGGTCGGCAGGGGCCGTGCCCGCCTCCTGTGTCACGGCGGCGAGTTCCTCGTCGAGCAGGGCGAGCACCTCGTCCGCCGCGCCCCGGGCGTCGTCGGCCGCGTCGGCTGCATTGTCGGCTGCATCGCCGGCTGCATTGTCGGCTGCATCGAGACGCTCGAGGGCGGCGAGCATGTCCGGCGAGGGCTCGATGTCGCAGATCGTCCCCCCACCGGTGAGGTCGGCCAGCTCGGCGTCGACGCCCTCCTCACCCAGGGGTCGTGTCGTCCAGAATCCCCGCTCGTCGAAGGTGTCGGGCACGGGAAGCTCGGCGTCCTCCAGCGGGCGCCGGACGAGGCCGGCGTCGAGGGCGAAGGCCGTCAGCCCCGGCCAGTCGTCACACGCGCCGACGATGGCGTCGAGCGCCTCCTCCCCCGCCGGCGCCTCGTCGGTCGCGCCGTCCCGAGCCGCGTCGGCTGGGGCGCCGCCGTCAGTCTGGTCGGCTTCGGCCCGGGCCACCGCTTCGGCCGCGTCGGGCGCATCGCTTCCTCCCCCGAGCCGACAGCCGGCCGCGACCAGGGCCACCGCGACCACCAGCACGAGCACCCACATCCGATGTCGCCGCATCATGACTCTCCTGCGGGATCACTCTCCTGCGGGGCCGCACCGGCGTGCACGCCGGGATCTCTCCCGGCAGGACTGCTTCTAGCACACGGCGACGTCCGGCACCGGACACGGACCGAACACGGACCGGACACGGACCGGGGCAACCGCGGCACGCGCCGTCACCGCCCCCGCCAGCTCCCGCCAGGCCCGTCATGCCGGTGTCCGTCACGCCAGGGCATGAACGACGCCGCGCACCACGCCGATCCCGGCCGACACGCCGATCCCCGCCGACGCCAGCCGCGGGGCCTGGCCCTGCTCCTCGACGATCCGACCCTGCGTTCCTCGCTGGAGCACTGGGACGGCTTCGAGCCGGTCAGCGCCTCCCTCTACCGCGCCTGGTACTCCCTGATGGCGGCGGCCCTGGGGGCGATGGCCCACCGGAGCATTCCCGCTGAGGCGGCGACTCCCGATGCCGACACCGGCACGACCGGCCTCGAGCCCTTCCTCCCCTACATCGACGACATCTTCCTCGCCGTCCAGGACGCCCGGGACAGGTTCGTCGACGCCCAACGTCCGGAGCTGTGGCCCTTCTTCGACTCGGTGGCCTTCGAGGCCCGGCGCTGGCCCGTGATGACCGAGCTCGCCGACGCGACCCCCTTCGCCGACGAGGAGCTGGTCTGGGTGTCGCTCGTCGTGCGCCTCACCCAGGTGTGCGCCGATCTCGTTCAGTACCTCGCCGACGCCGAGGACCGGGAGCTGGGCAAGGTCCTCGAACGCTTCACCCTCTACTTCGGCAGCCCCTGGTGCATGACCCCCCTGTATCCCTTCGACCGCGACGCCGACCGCGACCTCGACGAGGGCGACGGCGCCGACCGCGACATCACCGATGACGACATCACCGATGACGACACGGCCGACCCGCCGCCCGACCCCGACGGAACCGCCACGCCCGCGGACTGAGCGGAATCCACGGACTGACTCAACGGACTGACCGGACTGAGCGGGCCGCGGGAACCGGGGACCGGGGACCGGGAGGACCGGGAGGACCGGGAGGACCGGGCGAACCGCCGCCTCCTCATCGCCCGGGGGGACACGATCCCCCGGGGGCCACGACCCGGCGGGCGCGGGCGGCCAGGCGCCGGATCTGCTCGTGCTGTTCGGGACTCTGGGGGCCGGCGGCGGGCCGTGCCGCTCTCAGGTCG
>RFFY01000780.1 GCA_003697065.1 Actinomyces sp.
CGGTCGTCACGTCGACATCGCCTTCACCGGTCTGCGGCCGGGTGAGAAGCTCCACGAGGAGCTCTTCTCCGCCGACGAGGCCGACCACCGGCCCCGGCATCCGCTCATATCCCACGCCCGTGTCCCCGTGCTCGATCCGGCGGTGCTGCCGCCGTCCGATGCCCCTGACGAGCTTCTCGTGGCCTTCATGGCCGAGGCGTCGACCGGTGTGACGTCGGACTCGACGACCGGGCGACCGAGCGGCGATCGGCCCCTCTAGCCTTGTGCCGATGGCCGAGCCCCCTGCGTTCGTACACCCCACCGCCGACGTCGAGGAGGGGGCGACGATCGGGTCGGGCACCGCGGTCTGGCGCCACTGCCACATCCGAACGGGCGCCCGTATCGGCTCGGGCTGCAACCTCGGCAAGAACGTGTTCGTCGACCGCGGCGTGGTGATCGGCGACGGGTGCAAACTCCAGAACAACGTCAACGTGTACGAAGGCGTCAGCCTGGAGGACCGGGTCTTCGTCGGCCCCTCGGCCACCTTCACCAACGACCTCATTCCGCGGGCGTTCATCGAGAACTGGGAGCTCGTCCCGACCAGCGTGAGGGAAGGGGCGTCCATCGGCGCCCACGCCACGATCGTGTGCGGGGTCGAGTTGGGCGCCTACTGCATGGTCGCCGCCGGGGCGACGGTCGTACGCGACGTCGCTGCCCACGAGCTCGTGGGCGGGACGCCCGCCGTGCATCTGGGATGGGTGTGCCGTTGCGGGCGTGTCGTGAGTCGCGACGCCGAGCGCCCCGAGCGCCTCGAGTGCGGGTCGTGCGCTGACACCAGACGTTGACCGCAGAGGCGAGGTCGATTCCGCGACGGGCGGGAGCGTGCCCTCGCCGGGAGCCGGCCCCGGGTTGGCGGGGCCGACACGAAAGAGAGGAACGACAGTGATCTCCGCCGCCCTGATCGGTGCCGGCTACTGGGGCAGGAACCTGGCCCGCAACATGGCCGCCTCGCCCTCCATCGACTTCAAGGCCATCGCCGACAGCTCGATCGACGCTGCCACCGACCTCGCCGCCCGCTACCCCGCCGTGCGGGCCGTGACGGACCTGGAGTCCACGGGCGTGCTCGACGAGGTCGAAGCGGTCGTGATCGCCACCCCACCGAAGAGCCACACGGAGCTCGTCACGCGGTACCTCGAGGCGGGCAAGCACGTGATGGTCGAAAAGCCCGTCGCCACGTCCACGGCCGACGCGGTCGCCCTGGCCGACCTGGCGGACCGTTCGGGCCTGGTCCTCATGACCGACCATACCTACTGCTACACACCGGTGGTCGAGGAGCTCCGCCGCCTCTACGCCGACGGGGCGTTCGGCACCCTCCACTACTGGGAGTCCATCCGGGTCAAC
>RFFY01000781.1 GCA_003697065.1 Actinomyces sp.
GACGGTGTCGGGGACGAGCCCGCCCTCGGCGAACGGGGTCGGGTCGGTCACGACCTCGGTGCCGTCGTAGTAGAAGGTCAGGATCTCGACGTGGGTCCAGCCGGCGTCGGCGCGCCCCAGGGCGCCGTACTGGCTCATCCCGACCCCGTGACCCCAACCGCCGCCCTCGAACACGAAGACCGGATCGCTGGGCGGGGTCGTGGTCGTCGTGGTGGTGCTCGTCGTCGTTGTGGTGGTCGTCGTCGTGGAGGAGCCCGGTGTGGTGCTCGTCGTCGTCGGCGGGCTGGTCGGGGTGCACACCGACGAGGGGGGTGTGGCACCCGAGGTGGTGGGGGTCCACCAGGCCAGCGCCACGAGGACCAGGGTCACCAGCACGACGGGTACGACGAGGTCCGCGCGCGAAAGCCGCGACGTGACGGTGCCGGTGCGGTGCTGTCGTGGTGGGGCGGCGACCATGGGGCTGTCCTCTCCGGCGGGCGGAGGCGGGTCCGACGGGCGGAGGTGGGCGGCGGGACGTCTCTCCATCGGCGACGGGGCGGGGTGCCACGTCGACGACAGATTACGATGATATTACGAAAAGGCGACGGATGGCGCTCGCGGCCGAAGGGATCGACGTGACCGGTGCACGACAGGAGCGACGAGACGGCGCGCCGCGACGACCCGGCATCCGGGCCCTGATCCTGGCCGTCGCCCTGGTGGCCGTCACAGGCGGTGCCGCCGGTGCCGCCAGGTCCGCTCCCACGGCGCCGACGCCGGATCCCGTCGGACGCGTGGTGGTCACCCTGGCTCCCGACATCCCCCACGGACGCCTCGGTGCCCTGGCCACCGGACTGGCCGGCGGGGTGACCCTGCGTCCGCTCGGGGACTCGGGCGTGGCGGTCGCCGACGCCGACGCCGCCGGCGTGGCCCGCCTCGCCGCCCTGCCCTGGGTGCGCCAGGTACGACCCGTGCGCCGCCTCGTACCCCAGCTGTCGACCTCGGTGCCGGCCGTGGGTGCCGACGTCGTCGTCGCGGGCGGCAACACGGGTACGGGAGCCGCCGTCGCCATCGTCGACTCGGGTGTGGACACCAGCGTCGTGGCCCTCGACGGAGCGATCGTCGCCGAGGCCTGTTTCACCCCGTCCCTGCCCGCCCCGGGGTGTCCCGGTGGGTCCCGGGCGGTGACGGGGCCCGGAGCCGCCGTCCCGTGCGCCCTCGGGTCGAACTGCTCCCACGGCACCTGGGTCACCGAGGTCGTGACGTCGGCCGATCCCGTCCTCGGCGGGGTGGCCCCCGACGTGGGGATCGTCGCCGTGCGCGTCGTCGGCCCCCGGGGTGATCCGGACGAGGGGGGGGTGCTGCAGGCCCTGTCGTGGATCGCCGGCCAGGCGTCGGCCCTGGGCATCGAGGCCGTCAACGTCTCGTTGGGGACCCCCGAGACCTACGCCAAGGGCTGCACCGACGCTGCCTGGCAGGCCGTGCTCGATCCCCTCACCGCCGCCGGGGTGGCGGTGGTCGCCGCCTCGGGCAACGCCTACGCCACCTCGGGCCTGTCGTTTCCCGCCTGCATGGACGACATCGTCGCCGTCGGGGCCACCGACGGGACCTTCGCCGACGTGCCCGACTACGCCAACACCGCCCCCGGCCTCGATCTGCTCGCCCCGGGCGGCGACGACTGCACGGGCGTGCCCACCTGCGACCGCATCGACCTGCCCGACGGATCGTCGGTGTCGGGAACCTCGTTCGCCTCCCCCCACGTCGCCGCCGCCTGGGTGCTGGCCGCCGCCGCCCACCCCGACTTCGACCTGCCCCGACTCCGGGGCCTGCTCGAGTCGACGGCGGCGGTCGTCACCCGCTCGTCGACGGGGGAGCGCTTCCGCTTCCTGCAGGTCGACGCCGCCGCCGCCTTCGTGCCCTTCCCCGACGTCGCCGGCAACGCCTTCTGGGTCGTTCCCGCCGACTGGGCGAAGGCCACCGGCCTGTCCACCGGCACCGGCGGGGGCCTCTTCGAACCCGACAGCGAGCTGACCCGGGCCCAGGCCGTGACCTTCCTGTGGCGCTTCGCCGGCCGACCCACCCCCACGACCCCCGCCCCCTTTCCCGACGTCGAACGCGAGGTCTGGTACACCAGCGCCGTCGACTGGGCTGCCGAAACGGGGGTGACGACGGGCATCGACGGCCTGTTCGAGCCCGACGGCACCGTCACCCGGGCCCAGATGGCCACCTTCTTGTGGCGTCTGGCCGGCTCGCCGACGGGGTGGGCGTCGTCGGGGTTCACCGACGTGCCTGCCTCGATGTGGTACACGGTCGCCGTGGACTGGCTGGCCGCCAACGCCATCACCACCGGCACCACGCCCACGACCTTCAGCCCCGACGATCCGGTCACCCGCGGCCAGATGGTGACCTTCCTGCGTCGCCTCGCCTTCACCCCCGGGGCCTTCGCCGTGCCCCCGCCGGATCTCGTCGCCTACTGAGGGTCGCCGACGTCTCGGCCGTGACCGGGGTCAGCCCCGGAGATGACGGGGACGCTGGCCGCGGGTCTCGAGCCCGTACTTCACGATGCAGCGGATGGCCGCGACACCGTCCCGCCAGTCGATCTTCTTGCCCTCGGCGTAGGTGCGACCCGAATAGGAGATCCCCACCTCCCACACCCGCCAGCCCCCCGCCGCCACCTTGGCGGTGATCTCGGGCTCGATGCCGAAGCGGTCCTCGCACAGCTCGAGCGACTGGACGACCTCGCGCCGGAAGGCCTTGTAGCAGGTCTCCATGTCGGTGAGGTTGAGGTCGGTGAACATGTTCGACAGGAGGGTGAGGAAGCGGTTGCCCACCGAGTGCCAGAAGTAGAGCACCCGCCGGGGCCGTCCCGACTGGAAGCGGGAGCCGTACACCACGTCGGCGTCGCCGCGGACCAGGGGCGCCAGCAGGAGGTCCCAGTCGGCGGGGTCGTACTCGAGGTCGGCGTCCTGTACCACGACGAAGTCGGCGGTGGCCTCGGCGAAACCCCGCCGGATGGCGGCGCCCTTGCCGCGGTTGACGGGCTGGAGCAGGACCCGGACCCGCTCGTCGGTCAGGCCGGCGAGGATGTCGCGGGTGCCGTCGGTGGAGCCGTCGTCGACCACGAGCACCTCGGCTGTCCAGGGACTGGCCAGAACCCGCTCGACGATGGTCTCGACGGTGGCGGCCTCGTTGTAGCAGGGCATGACCACCGACAGACACCGGCGGGGTGTCGGTGAGCTCGTGTCGGGCACGGGCGGCAAGCTAGCAAGACGCCTCCCGCCGCCCGGGGACCACCCCGGGTAACGTCGCCGCTCGTGGATTCGACCTCGCCGCCCCGGGTGCTGATAGGGACCTGGTCCGGAGCGGGCAATGTCGGTGACGAGCTGCTCACGGGGTGGGCGATCCGCCAGGTCCGGGCCCGGGGTGGCGACCTCGTGGTCACCAGCGTGGACCCCGCCACCACCCGGCGGATCCACGGACCCGTGGCCACCGTGCCCTGGGGAATCCGCCCCCTGCCCCGCGACGTGAGGGTCGACGCCGTCGTCGTCGGACCCGGGGGGATCATCCAGGACACCTCGAGCGTGTGGAGTCTCCCGGCCCACCTGGCCCGGGCCCTGCATGCCCGTCGGCGCGGCCTGCCCGTGGCGGGCGTGGGGCTGGGAGCCGAGCCCCTCCGGCGGGGGATCTCGCGCCGCCTGGTGGCCGCCGCCTTCTCCGGTGCCGTCGGGGTCACCGTACGCGACGAGGAGTCGGCGGCCGCTCTGGCCGGTGCCGACGTGGCGGCGCGGGTCGCCCCCGACGTGGTCTTCGACGAGGTCGGTCCCGCCGACCGGGTGCCCGCCGAGCACCGCCGGGGTCTGGTGGTGGCCGCCGGACCCCACGTGCGGCCCGGACGTCTGCGACCGGCCCGGCGGCGCCTCGTGGCCGATCCGGTCGACGAGGTGGCCGCCGCCGTGGAGGCCGTCGCCGCCCACGTCGAGGGACCCGTCACCCTGGTCGCCTTCCGGGGCGAACGGGACCGGGAGTGGCTCGCCCGCCTCGCCGCCCGTGTCCCCGGAGCCCGTCTCGACGACGGCACCGACCCCGGACGCGCCCGCCGCCTCGTCACGGGGGCGGCCGCCGTGGTGTCCTCGCGCCTGCACCCCTGCGTGCTCGCCGTGGCGGCCGGGGTGCCGTGCCTCGCCGTGTCGACCCAGGCCAAGGTCA
>RFFY01000782.1 GCA_003697065.1 Actinomyces sp.
CCGCCGAGGCGCCGCCGGAGCCTCGACACGTGGACGTCGAGACTGTTGCGCGGGACGTGACGGCCGGGCCAGCCCGCCCGCGCCAGCTCGGCGCGCGACACCACGCTGCCCGCCCGCTCGAGGAGCACCCCGAGGATGCGCGCCTCCACCGGTCCGAGGACGACCCGGCCCCCGGGGGCAGTGAGGATCCCCTCGTCGGACACGGTGACGGGACGCGCCACACACCGACACCGGGCCGCCAGCGCCCGCCGTCGCACGGCGATCTCCTCGCTCGACGCCTCCGGGGGTGCCCAGTCCTCGAGCAGGAGGCCGGTGGCATCGGTGCCGGCGACCGCGGCGGCCAGCTCGGACGCGGCGACGAGCACCAGACGGGGCACGCCGCGCCGACGCAGCTCGGCCAGGCGCTCCCTCTCCTCGGGCAGCCGCACCACGCTCACGCCCTCGCCGCGGGTCTCCATGCGGCGACCGTACGAAGCGCCTGTTTCACCACCGTTTCGCCCGGGTGAAGACCGCCACGACCCACCGGGAGCGGCGGGTGGCGACCGCTCCTTTGCCGCCAGCTAGCCTCGGGCCCGCCATGAGGACCCGCCTGAAGCCCCACCACCTCGTCATCGGCCTGGGTGTCGCCGTCGCCGCCTTCACGGTGGCCTCCGGCATCGTCCCCGGCTTCACCGAGTTCCACGACGAGTCGCCGGTCACCCGCGAGGTGTTCGACAACGTCCCCGACGCCGTGAAGCTGGCGTTCTACACGGTCATCCCCCTGTTGATCGTGTACGGGGCGGTCCTGTTCGCCTACCGGGTCAAGAACTGGGAGCGGGGCCGGCCCGACGACCGCCGCACGACCCTGGCCAACCTGCCCCGCCGTCTCGCCGACTTCCGCGCCGGCGTCTACATGCGCACCCTCTTGCGCGAACCCGGCGCCGGGGTCATGCACTCGATGATCTACTTCGGGTTCCTCGTGCTGCTCGGGGTCACCACCGTCCTCGAGATCAACCACCAGGTCCCCGAGAGCGCCAAGTTCCTCCACGGTGACGTGTACCGCGCCTACGCCGCCATCGGCGACGCCGCCGGTCTGGTCTTCCTGGCGGGCATCGTGTGGGCGCTGGTCCGCCGCTACGGGCCCCGCCCCTGGCGCCCCTACCGCATCCGCATCAAGAGCCGTCCCGAACACGCCGTCATCCTCGGGGTCTTCTTCGCCATCGCCGTGACGGGCTTCGGCGCCGAAGCCTTCCGCATCGCCGTCGACGGACTCCCGGACCACGAGCGGTGGAGCTTCGTCGGCTACCCCCTCGCCACCCTCGTCGACGGCGCCGACGGGCTGCACGGCTGGCACCAGGGCTGGTGGATCGCCCACGTCATCGCCTTCTCGGCGTTCCTGGTGATCCTGCCCACGACGATGCTGCGCCACATGTTCACCTCACCGCTGAACATGTACCTGCGTGACCGTCCCCGCCCCAAGGGCGCCATGAAGACCATGCCCGACCTGGTGGCGGGCGAGACCGAGCTCGAGACCTTCGGCGCCTCCCGGGTCGAGGACTTCACCTGGAAGCAGCTCCTCGACACCGACGCCTGCACCATGTGTGGCCGCTGCACGAGCGTGTGCCCGGCCCACGCCACCGGCAAGCCCCTCGACCCACGCGAGATCGTGCTGAAGACCGGCGAGGTCATGGCCCGCACCGGTACGCCGCCCGTCACCCCACCGATCGGGGTCGACCCCGAGATCACCGTGTCGGCCGACTCCCTCTTCGAACGCATCACCACCGAGGAGATCTGGTCGTGCACCTCGTGTCGGGCCTGCGACGAGATCTGCCCGGTCAACATCGAGATCCTCGACAAGATCCTCGACATGCGGCGCTACCTGACCCTGATGGAGTCGGACTTCCCGTCCGAGCTGGGCCAGGCCTTCCGCTCGATGGAGAACTCGGGCAACCCGTGGGGCATGAGTCAGACCGAGCGCGCCGACTGGGCCCGCGAGCTCGACGTGACCGTGGTCGAACCCGGTCGCCCCCTCGAGGCCGAGTACCTCTACTGGGTCGGCTGCGCCGGCAGCTTCGACGACAAGAATCGCAAGGTCACCCGGGCCATGGCCCAGTTGCTGAAGCGGGCCGGCATCGAGGTCGCCATCCTCGGGCCCTCGGAAACCTGCACCGGCGACCCCGCCCGCCGGGCCGGCAACGAGTACCTCTTCCAGATGCTGGCCCAGCAGAACGTCGAGACCCTCGACGGCATGGGGGTGAAGAAGATCATCACCCAGTGCCCCCACTGCTTCAACACCCTGGCCAACGAGTACCCCCAGGTCGGCGGCCACTACGAGGTGGTCCACCACACCCAGCTCCTCGAGACCCTGGTCGCCGAAGGGCGCCTCGACCTCTCCGACGCCCGCCTCGAGGAGCGCGTCGTGTACCACGATTCGTGCTACCTGGGCCGCCACAACGACGTGTATCTGGCGCCCCGCAAGGTGCTGGGCAGCCTCGCCGGCATCGAGCTGGTCGAGGCCCCGCGCAACGGCACCAAGGGGATGTGCTGCGGAGCCGGCGGGGCCCGCATGTGGATGGAGGAGACGATCGGGGTCAAGGTCAACGACGCCCGCTCCGCCGAACTCATCGCCACCGGCGCCGACCGGGTGGCCACCGCCTGCCCCTTCTGCTTCATCATGATGGACGACGGCGTGAAGGGCGCCGGGGTCGAAGAGGACGAGGTGCGGGTGGCCGACATCGCCATCCACGTCCTCGAGGCCATCGAGGCCGGCGAGGAGGCCCGCCGGGCCGAGCTGGCCGCCGTCTCCGCACCCGTGGTTGCAGGGGGCACGTCACCGGTGGACACGCCCGCGGCCGAGGCGGCTGCGGAGCCCGCCCCCGGCTCGGCCGGAACGGTCGTCGAAGCCGGGGACGCCGAACCCGTCGGGGCCGAACCCGACGAGGCCGAACCCGACGAGGCCGAACCCGACGACCTCAAGCGCATCAAGGGCATCGGACCCAAGCTCGAGGCCCTTCTCCACGAGATCGGGATCGTGCACTTCGAGCAGATCGCCGCCCTGACCCCCGACCACATCCGCCGCCTCGACGACTTCCTGGCCTTCGACGGCCGCATCGAACGCGACGACTGGGTGGGTCAGGCCGCCCGCCTGGCCGCCGAACGCGGCGGACCGGCCCGTTCCGCCACCATCCCCGAGCTGCCCAGCGAGCGGCCCGACAACGCCACCGGCGCCTGAGGCGACGGGCGCCCCGCCACACTGGGTCCATGACGGCGCCCCGCATCCTCGTCATCGACAACTACGACTCGTTCGTCTACATCCTCGTGCAGTACCTCGGGGAACTGGGAGCCGAACCCGTCGTGCACCGCAACGACGAGATCGACCTGGCCGGCGCCGACGAGCTCGCTCCCGCCGGCGTGCTCGTCTCACCCGGGCCGGGCCGACCCGAGGACGCCGGCATCTCCAACGCCGCCATCACCCACTTCGCCGGCCGGGTACCGGTACTCGGGGTGTGCCTCGGCCACCAGTGCATCGGTGCCGTGTACGGAGGCGAGGTCGTGCGGGCCCCCGAGGTCATGCACGGCAAGACCTCGGTCATCCACCACTCGGGACAGGGGGTGTTCGCCGGACTGCCCGATCCCCTCGAGGCCACCCGCTACCACTCCCTGGTCGTGGCCGCCGGGTCGGTGCCCGACGATCTCGTGGTCACCGCCACCAGCGACGACGGCCTGGTGATGGGTCTCCGTCACCGCCACCACGACGTCGAGGGCGTCCAGTTCCACCCCGAGTCGGTCCTCACCACCGCCGGCCACGAGCTCCTGGCCAACTGGTTGACCCGCTGCCGCTGAGAGGCAGGCGGGTCAGCCCCCGCCGCCACCCGCGGTGGTCGTGGTGGTGGGCGCCGTCGTCGTGGTGGTCGTGGTGGTCGTCGTCGTGGTGGTGGTCGTCGGTGGTGCCGCCTCGCCGACCACGAGCTCGACGACCGTCCCCTCGTCGACCTGCTGGAACGCCGGCGGGTTCTGGAAACGCACCCGACCCACGCTCGGATCGCCTTCGGGCACGGTGTCGTAGGTGACCGTCACCACCAGACCGCGCTGTTCGAGCTGGAACTTGGCGTTGTCGAACAAGAGACCCGTCACGTCGGGCACCTCGACCTTGGGCACACCCGACGACACGATCACCACGACGAGACTGTTCGGTGTGAGCGGGGTGCCGGCGGTGGGTTCGGTGTCGATGACCTGGCCCTCGGGCACGGTGTCGGACGGTTCCTCGCGCAGGTCGAAGCGCAGGTTGGCGTCACGCAGGATGTTGAAGGCCTCGACCTGGGTCTTGTTGCGCACGTCGGGAACGAGGATCTCCTCGGGACCCAACGACACCGTGATCGTGACGGGCAGGCCCCGGTCGAGCTCGGTGAGGCCCACCGGGTCCTGGGCGATGACGGTGCCCGCCTCCTGGTTGTCGGCGACCTTCTCGACGAGGACCCCGTAACCGGCCGCCTCCAGGGTCTGGCGGGCCTGCTCCTCGGTGAAGCCCACCACGGGCGGGACGGTGGCGGCCACGCCCTGGCTCACGGTGAGGGTCACCTCGGTGTCGGGATCGACCTTCTGGCCCGGCAGGGGATCCTGGGCGACGACCTCGTTGGCGGGGATCGTGTCGTTGGTCTCGAAGACGATCTCGATCCCCAGACCCAGCTCGAGCAGATCGGCGCGGGCCTGATCGAGGTCCAGACCGACGACGTCGGGCACCTCGACGCTGGTGGCGTCGGGGGCGGGCTCACCGTCACCCGAGCCACCGAGGGACCTCACGAAGGCGACGATGAGAAAGGCGAGCACCCCGACGAGCACGGCCAGGCCCACCAGCAGAGCCACCGTCCGCTTCCAGGAGTCGTCGGGTGGCGGTTCGTGCTCGTAGTAGGCGTAGCCCGGGGGGTACACGGGCGGCACCAGCGTGGTGGGATCGGCCGGGACGCCGGCGGCGCCCGGCGCGGCGGGAGGCACCCCACCGGGCGGCACCACCGGGGGAGCGGCTCCGCCACCCCAGGCGGGAGCGGGTGGGGCTCCGCCCGGCGCAGCGGCGGGCGGAACGGGGGTGTCGGCCCCCGCCACCGGCAGGGGCGAGGGGGCCGAACCGGGCGGAACCGGCGGGGCCGCGGCCGCCGCGTCGGCGCCGGCCACCGCGCCCACCGCGGCGGCACCCGCCGCACCGGCGGCAGCGGCGCCTCCCCCACGCCGGGCGGGGATCTCGCGAGCACCGGCCAGGTAGCGCCGCAGGTCGTTGCGGAGGTCGCCGGCGGTCGGATAGCGGTTGGCGGGGTTCTTGGCCAGGAGCTTCAAGGTGATGGCCTCGAGGGCCGGCGCCACGGCGACGCCCCGCTCGGAGAGCCGCACCGGCTTTTCCTGCACGTGCTTGTAGGCCACCGCCACCGGTGTCTCGGCGGTGAAGGGCGGCTCGCCCGCCAGCATCTCGTAGAGCACGACCCCCAGCGAGTACAGGTCGCTGCGCCCGTCGAGGGCCCGCCCCTGGGCCTGCTCGGGGGAGAAGTAGGTGGCCGTTCCCATGACCGAGCCGGCCTGGGTGAGCCCGGTCCGCGACGCCAAAGCCGTGGCGATGCCGAAGTCGGCGACCTTCACGACGCCGGAGTCGGCGACGATGATGTTGGCGGGCTTGATGTCGCGGTGCACCACGCCGGCCTCGTGGGCGGTGGCCAGGGCGGCGGCGACGTCGGCGGTGATCTCGGCCGCCCGGTCGGGGTGCAGGGGTCCGGTCGAGCGCAGCACGTCGGCGATGCTGCGACCCGGCACGTACTCCATCACGATGTAGTAGGTGCCGCGCTCGGAACCCCAGTCGTGGACGCCGACGATGTTGGGGTGGTTGAGGTTGGCCGCGGCCTGGGCCTCGCGTCGGAAGCGTTCGACGAAGTTGGTGTCGGCCGCGAACTCCGGGAAGAGCACCTTGAGGGCGACCTCACGCCCGAGCAGCTCGTCGCGGGCGAGGTACACGTCGGCCATCCCGCCCCGGGCGAGATGGCGCAACAATTCGTAGCGACCGCTGAACACGGTCGGTCCCTGCTCGGACATGGCGCCCGAGTCTACCGGCGGGCCCGGGCGGGGGCGCGGCGACCCCGACGGCGACCCGTCACGGCTCCAGGGCCGCCTCGATCACCGCACGGGCCACGGGTGCCGCGACCCGGCCGCCGGTCTGCTCCGAGGCCCCCTGTTGGCCCTCGACGATGACGGCGACGGCGATCTCGGGCTCGCCGCCCGGCGGGCCGGCGAAGGCGACGATCCAGGCATGGGAACGGGGCGGATCGGTGCCGAGCTGGGCGGTGCCCGTCTTGCCCCCGACCTCGAGCCCCTCGATGGCGAGGCGGCGGGCCGTGCCGCCCTCGACCACGCCGATCATCGCCTCGCGCAGGGTGGCGGCCACCGGTGCCGACACCGCCCGCCGCCAGGCGCGCGGTTCGGTGCGTCGGTAGACGGTGCCGTCGGCTCCTCTCAGTTCGGCCACCACGTGGGGGGCCATGATCTCCCCGCCGTGGGCGATGGCGGCCGCCACCAGCGCCATCTGCAGGGGGGTGGCGGCCACGTCGTTCTGCCCGATGGCGGCCTGGGCCAGGCGGGCGGAGTTCTCGAAGACCGGGACGTCGCCGTTGACGAGGACCTCACCGGGACCGGCCCGGTAGTCGGCGACGGTGGCGAGGGGCGCGCCGTAGTCGGTCGGGAAGCGCGACGCCACCGCCCCCGGCACGTCGAAGGGGGGCGCGGTCCCGAACCCGTAGGCCTGGGCCGTGGCGATCATGTCGGCCGGACCGATCCACTCGGCGCCCATCTCGGCGAAGGCGGTATTGCACGAGACCCGCAGGATCTCGAAGAGGTCACCACCGCAGGTGGCGCCCCCGAAGTTGCGGATGGGGCTGCCCGACGGGAGGGGCTCGTAGCGATCGGTCTCGGGGAAGACCGGGGTGTGGGGCCCGACGCGACCCGACGCCAGGCCGGCGGAGGCCGTGACGAGCTTGAAGGTCGACCCGGGGAAGAACACCTCACGGAAGGCCTTGGCCAGGAGGGGGTCGTCGGGGTCGTCGAGGAGAGCCTCGTAGGCGGCGTTGGCGGTCGCCCCGTCGGGCGAGGCCAGGGGACCGGGGTCGAAGGAGGGCCAGGTCCACGAGGCGAGGACGGCACCGGTGCGGGGATCGAGGGCGACGACCGAACCCCGACGCTCGCCCAGGGCGTCGCGGGCCGCCCTCTGGACCTCGTCGTCGACGGTCATGACGACGGTGGCGGTGGCGTCGCGATCGACCAGGAGATCGCGCAGGCTCCGGAAGCGCTGGGTGACGACCCGCCCCGCCAGCTCGTCGTCGAAGGCCCTCTCCAGACCCACCGCTCCCACGGTGAGGGACTGGTAGCCGGTGAGGTGGGCGTAGAGGTCGCCGGTGGGGTACTCGCGACGGAACTCGCCCCCCGTGTTCGGGGCCGGGACGCTGCGGGCCGCCACCACACCGTCGGCGGTCACGATCGCTCCCCGCCGTCGACCGAACTCCCGCACGAGACCACGGGTGTTCACGGGATCCTCCCGCAGGCGCTCGGCCCCGAAGAACTGGATCCGGTTGAGCTGGACGAACACGAGCAGGTAGAGCACCCCGAAGGCGGCGGCGAGGTAGCGGATCCGCCTCGTCACCGGACGCCCCCGGGTCGCGCCGCCGCCAGTTCCCGCTCGCGGGCCTCGTGGGAGAGGCGGACGAGGAGGGCCACGAGCACGTAGTTGGCGACCAGCGACGAGCCCCCGTAGCTGACGAAGGGCAGGGTGATACCGGTGAGGGGGACGAGGCGGACGATCCCGGCGCAGATGATGAAGGCCTGGAGGCCGAAGAGGGTGGTCAGGCCGACCGCCAGGAGGGTCTCGAAGGTCCGCACCGAACGGACGGCGATCCCGAGACCAGCGGCGACGATCGACAGGTCGATCATGAGCACGGCGGCGGCCCCGGCCAGGCCCAGCTCCTCGCCGATGGCGGCGAACACGAAGTCGGACTCGACGAAGGGGATGCGGTCGGGCTCGCCCTCCCCGAGACCGGTGCCGATCAGGCCGCCGTCGGCGAGGGCGAACTGGGCCTCGATGATCTGAAAGCCGCTGCCCTTGGGGTCGTCCCAGGGATCGAGCCAGGCGTCGACCCGGCGCTCCACGTGGTCGAAGGTGGAAACGGCGAAGCCGGCCCCGCCCGCGAACAGGACCAGTCCCACCACGAGGAACACCGCCCGTTCGGCCGCCACCCACAACAACACGACGAACAGGGCGAAGAAGAGCAGGGAGGAGCCCAGGTCGCGCTCGAGAACCATGATCCCGAGGGACACGATCCAGGCGGCGGCGATCGGCGCCAGGTCCCGCAGCTCGAGCCGGGTGCGCAGCAGTTCCCGCCGGTCGACGAGGTAACCGGCGAAGAACACGGCCAGGGCCAGCTTGGCGAACTCGCCCGGCTGGAAGTTGACCGGCCCCAGCGACACCCAGATCCGCGAGCCGTTGATCGAGCGGCCGATGACGGGGGCGAGCGGCGCCACGAGCAGGGCCACGCCGGCGGCCCCCGCCAGGTAGCGGTAGCGCTGGAGCATCCGGGCCCGCGGCACGAACACGAGCACGGCCACGAACCCGGCGATCCCGATCGCCGTCCAGGTGGCCTGGAGCCCGGCCAGGTCGCCGCCCCCGCGGACGTCGGTGCCGAGGCGGGCGATGACGACGTGACCGAGCCCGGTGAGCAGGAGAGCGAGGGGGACCAGCACGGGCGAGGCGAGGGGCGCCCAGCGCCGGACGGCGAGGTGGGCCACCACCCCCAGACCCAGGACCCAGGCCACGAAGGGTCCGATCCCCGCCGGCACCCGCGAGCCCTGCGCGAGGCTGGCCGACAGGTAGGCGCCGACGACCACGAGGGCGACGAGGACGAGCAGGCCGGCTTCGGCCCGCCGGGGTCGCAGGGGATCGACGAGGGTGCGGTCGGGTGCCGTGACGAGGCTCACGATCCCGGGTCGCGGGCGCGCAGCACGAGGAGCTGGGCGTAGGTGCGGGCGGCGTCGAGGTCGTCGAAGACCACGCCGTCGGTGACCTCGGCCCGGTCGGCGTCGTCGAGCTCGGCCACCCCGAGCCCCACCGGTTCGGTCACGGTCGGATCGAACCACAGGACCCCACCGGGCCGCCCCTGGTAGATGACGACCTCGTCGCCGGCCACACCCACGTACCAGCTGTCGCGGGCGTAGGTGACCAGGGCGGCGGCGGCCAGGCCGCACACCGCCAGCACCGCCCCCACGAACAGACCGACCCGCCAGGTGAGGAAGCCGACCGGACGCCCGGGGGCGGCGTCGACGCCGACATCGGGGCCGGCCCCGCCTGGCCCGCCCGGCTCGCCCGGCGACCCGGCGGCCGCATCGGCGCTGGCGTCGCCGGGGGAGGTCCCGAGGCCGGGTGGCACGAGGAGGCGGCGGGGCGCCACGTCGTCGAAGGACACGGTCTCGGGCAGGGCCCGCCGGGTCCGCAGGGTCCGGGCGGCCACGGGGTCGTCGGCGTCGGGATCGACGGCGGTGGTGGCGGCCACGCCGGTGGGCCCGACGGCGGCGGCCTCGAGCACGTCGACCACCACGGCCGTGACGTTGTCGCGGCCGCCGGCCGCGCAGGCGGCCTCGACCAGGCGCCGGGCGGCCACCTCGGGGTCGTCCTCGCCGAGCAGCTCGACCATCTCGTCGGGGCCCAGTTCGTTGAACAGGCCGTCGGAGCACACCAGGTAGCGGTCGCCGGGGACGGCCGCCAGTTCCCAGCCGTCCACCAGCACCTTGCCGTCGGTGCCGAGCGCCCGGGTGAGGATGTTGCGTTGGGGGTGGTGCTGGGCCTCCTCACGGGTCAGGCGTCCGTCGCGCACGAGGGTCTCGACGAGGCTGTGGTCCTCGGTGACCTGGGTGAGGCGGCCCCCGGTGAACAGGTAGAGGCGCGAATCGCCGACGTTGGCCACCCCCAGGTGGCGCCCCTCGACGGGGTCGACGATCTCGGCCAGGGCGCACACGGTCGTGCCCATGCCCCGCAGGTGGGGGTCGGCGCCCGCCTGCTCGACGATCTCGGTGTTGGCCTGCCGGACGAGATCGAGCAGGGCGTCGACGGCGGGCAGGGGGCGGTCGACGGCGAGGATCTCGGCGGCGATGGCGGCCGCGACCTCACCCCCACGGTGACCGCCCATCCCGTCGGCGACGGCGAACACGGTGCCGGTGGCGACGGCGCGGTCCTGGTTGATCCGCCGGACCCGGCCCACGTCGCTGGCGACACCCCAGGCGAAGCGGGCCGAGGGCCTGGTGTCGGTCGCGCCGTCGCTCATCGGACCTCCAGCATCGTGCCGCCGAGCTCGATCCGACCACCCGGCGTGAGTGCCGCGGGCGCGTGGAGGGGACGCCCGTCGACGACGGTGCCGTTCGTCGACCCCAGGTCCTCGATCCACCACCGTCCGTCCCGGCGGCGGAGGGCGGCGTGCCGCTTCGAGACGCGGGGATCGTCGAGGACGACATCGCAGTCCGGCGAGCGACCCACGACGACACGGTCGCCCGCCAGGTCCCACACCCGTCCCGCCCGCGCCGGCGGGGCGAGGGCCACGAGTCGGGTCACCCCGCCTGGTGAGCTGGGGGGCGGCGCCTCCACCGGCGGACGGGGGCCGGGCACCGGTGCTCGTGCCGCGGCCACCGGGCCGACGGCGGGGGGGCGGGTCTGGAGCCACAGGATGCGCAGGACCCGCAGCAGCACCAGGTAGACGAGCACCAGCAGACAGATGCGCAGGATGGTGAGCAGACCCTCGCTCATGGCCTCACCCCGCCCGGAAGTCGAGCACGGTGGCGCCCACGCCGATGCGGTCCCCGTCGACGAGACGATGCTGGGTGACGCGGGCACCGTTGACGAAGGTGCCGTTGGTCGAACCCAGATCGACGAGCACGAAGCCGGTGCCGTCGGGACGGATCTCGGCATGGCGCCGGCTCACGTTGGGGTCGTGGAACGAGATCGTGCAGTCGTCGAGGCGGCCCAGGGTGACGACGAGTTCGCCGAGCACGACCTGCTCACCGGTGGGGAGGATCAGGATCCCGGCCGTGCCGTCGGCTTCCTTCATGCGGGCGTCGACGGCGACGGTGCCCGGTCGGCGCCCGGGTTCGGCCACGAGGACCACCTCGACGGGCCCGAGGAAGGAGTCGCCCTCGCGGCGGGCGTGTTCGCGTGCCAGCTCGCTGAGCTCCCGCACGAGGGACTCGCCGATGTCGGCGAAACGCTCGAGGTCGTCGGGAGCGAGCAGGACCGTGAAGTGGTTGGCGACGACGGGCTGGCCCCGCACACCCACCGAGCGGCTGGCGTCGAGGGCGCGGGTGAGGCGATGGCCGATCTCGACGGGGCGGAGACGGCCGCGGAACAGGCGGCCGACCGTGCCGTCGACCAGGCGTTCGAGGCGCCGTTCCACCGCGTCGAGACCCACGGGCGCAGGCTAGCCACCCCGGGCGCCGCCGACCGTGGCGCCCGCGAGCCGAGGCGCTAACCTGCGCTCGCACGCCGACCACGGCGTGAGCCACGCGCGAGTGGCGGAATTGGCAGACGCGCAGGATTCAGGTTCCTGTGTCCGCAAGGACGTGAGGGTTCAAGTCCCTCCTCGCGCACTCCGGTGACCGGGTCGCCCACGCCCCTCGCCCACCGACCCTGC
>RFFY01000783.1 GCA_003697065.1 Actinomyces sp.
CGAGGCGACGGCGGCTGCCGACCTGGTGTCGGTCACGGCCCACAAGATCGGCGGCCCGGTCGGCGTCGGCGCTCTCGTGGTGGCCGACGGGGTCGAACTCGAACCCCTCGTCAGCGGAGGCGGACAGGAGCGCGGTCGGCGCGCCGGTACCCCCGCCGTCGCCCTGGCGGCCGCCTTCGCCGCCGCCTGCGAGGTCACCGCCGCCCGCCGTCGCGAGGAGGTCGAGCGCCTCCGGGGCCTGCGCGACGCCCTCCTCGACGGGCTCGCGGACGCCCTGGGCGACCGCCTCCTCGTCACGGCGGCGCCCGAGGGGGAGCGGGACCACCTGGTGGCGGGCATTGCCCACGTCTGCCTCGCCGGTGTCGACAGCGAGGCACTCCTGTTCCTCCTCGACGAGGCCGGCGTCCGGGCCTCGGCCGCGTCCTCGTGTTCCAGCGGGGCCCAGCAGGCCTCCCACGTGCTCGCCGCCATGGGGGTCCCGGAGGACTGGGCCCGCTCCTCGTTGCGCCTGTCGCTCGGGTACACGACCACCGCCGCCGACGTCGAACGGGGTCTGGAGGCGGTGGTGGCCGCCGTGCGCCGCCTCGACCGGCACGGGGGAGGTTGACGTGGCCCGCGTGCTGGTGGCCATGTCCGGTGGCGTCGATTCGTCGGTGGCGGCCGCCCTGCTCCTCGACGCCGGCCACGAGGTCGTCGGCGTCACCATGAAGCTGTGGGGCGGCGAGGCCGACCGGGGCTGCTGCTCGGTGTCCGACGTCGACGACGCCCGCTGGGTCGCCGACCGGCTCGGTATCGAGCACCACGTCTTCAACTTCACCGACGAGTTCACCCGTCACGTCGTCGGGCCCTACGTCGAGGCCCACGCCGCCGGCCTCACCCCGAATCCGTGCATCGAGTGCAACCGTCACCTGAAGTTCGATCGCCTCGTGCGCCGGGCCCGGGCGCTGGGGTTCGACCTGGTGGCCACCGGTCACCACGCCCGTCTCGTCCCCACCGACGCGGGACCGCGGCTGGCCCGGGGCCGGGACCGGGCCAAGGACCAGAGCTACGTGCTCGCCGTGGTGCCCCCGGCGGTCCTGGGATCGTGCCTGTTTCCCGTGGGTGAGCTCACCAAGGACGAGGTGAGGGCGGTGGCGGCCGAACGGGGCCTGGTGACCGCCGCCAAGCCCGACAGCCAGGACGTGTGCTTCATCACCCGGGCCGAGGGTCGCCGGGCCTTCCTCGCCGGGCGCCTCGAGGTCCATCCCGGCACCGTGCGGGACACGAGGGGTCGTGTGGTGGGTCGGGTGGACGCGGTCGAGCTGGTCACCATCGGCCAGCGCAAGGGCCTGGGCCTGGCCGGGGGGAGCCGTCCCCGCTACGCCGTCGCCGTCGACGTGGCCGCCCGCACGGTCACCGTCGGCGGCCCCGAGGACTTGTGCGTCGACGTCACCCCCGTGGCCGACTGGATCACCCACGGGGACCTCCCGGGCCGAGACGCCGACGAGGTCGAGGTCCAGGTGTCGGCCCACGGGACGCCGGCACCCGCCCGCCTCGCCCCCGGTGAGATCCGGTGGCGCTCGCCCCACCGACGGGTGGCGCCCGGGCAGACGGTCGTCGCCTACCACCGCGATCGGGTGGTGGGCGCGGGAACGGCGGGCTGAGTCTTCGGACCCCGGGGACGGGTCTGCGGCCCGGCAGAGGGTGGGGCCCACGGCGACCCCGGGCCGCTCAGCCCACGGGGATGCGGCGGCGGGCGGCTTCGCGCACCAGGTCACCGGGGCGCGACGCCGCGACGAGAACGGCCCGCACGGTGCGGTCCTCGTGGCGGCCCCGACCCGTGACGACCGGCAGCTCGACGGGCTCGCGCAGGCGCAGCTCGAGGGCGAGTCCCAGAGCGCCGAGGGTGAGGTCGAGCGCCGTCGTGTCGGCGGGCGCGGGACCGAACAGCTCGATGCGGTCGCGGGGGAACAACACGGGATCGGTCAGGGCCGCGGCGTCGTGGACGACCAGACCGGCGGGCACCAGCACGATCCAGCGCCGGCTGAGGCGCCAGAAGGCGGGCAGGGCGATCACCCCGCCGACGGCCGCCGCCAGGGCCGACCCGATGGCGAGCAGGCGATGACCGGACGCCGCGGCCAGGACGCCCACGACCACCCCGCCGGTCGTCACGGCCCACAGGGGCACGACGGCGAAGACCAGGACCGGGGCGGGAGGGCGGAGCAGGAAGCGGCGCTCGTCCCCGTAGGAGACACCGTCGACGAACCACTCGCCGGTGGCGGGTGTGAGCACGGCGAGGGCGGCGATCGCCGCCGCGGTCACGGTGACGCCGTCGAGGGCCCCGAAGGCGTCGCGATCGGTGATGGCGACCACGGCGAGGACCAGTCCCGCCGGCACGATCGTGCGGGCGACGACGAGGGTCACCGGTCGGGGGACGACGAGGGCCAGCAGGCCGGCGAACCAGGCGGCGGCAAGGGCCACTCCCGCCGCCGTGCGCACGTCGGGGTGGGCGTCGAGGGCGTCACCGAAGGTGGACAGGCCCGCCACGGCGACGATCACCCAGGCCGTCTGGGCGAGGGCGGGACCCGACAGCCACAGGCGGCGACGCACGGGCATGGCCTCCAGGATGGCGCGCAGACGCACGGGCATGGCCTCCACGCTTGCACGGCGCCGGCGGCCACGACACACCCGCCCGGCGCGACCGGCCCGCGGGTCGTGTCGGCACCGCTGGCTAGGCTCGCCCCGATGGCCGCCGACGAGACCGCATCCGCCCCCACCTCACCCCCCGCCAGGCGCGGCGCCGACACCGCCGACCTCGCCGCCCGGGCCGAGGAGCTGCGCGCCCTCATCCGCCACCACGCCCACCTCTACTACGACGAGGACGCTCCCGAGATCCCCGACGCCGACTACGACGCCCTGGTCCGAGAGCTCGAGGCGATCGAGGCGGCCCATCCCGACCTGCGCACCCCCGACTCGCCCACCGTGCACATCGGTGGCCGCCCCGACACCGCCTTCGCCCCCGTGCACCACGAGGTGCCCATGATGTCGCTGCACAACGCCTTCGACATCGAGGAGCTGAGGGCGTGGCACCAGCGGGTCCAGCGCCGCCTCGGCGAGGGCCGCACCGTCGACGCCTTCGCCGCCGAGCTCAAGTTCGACGGGCTGGCGATCTCGTTGCGCTACGAGCACGGTCGTCTGGTGCGGGGGGCGACACGCGGCGACGGTCGGGTGGGTGAGGACGTGACCCACAACGTGCGCACCATCGCCGACATCCCCCACCTGCTCGGTGAGGGCGCCCCGTCCCTGCTCGAGGTCCGCGGGGAGGTCTACATGCGACGCTCGGTGTTCGCCGAGCTCAACGAGAGGGCCCGCCGACGGGGTGAGCGGCCCTACGTCAACCCCCGTAACGCCGCCGCCGGCTCCCTGCGCCAAAAGGACCCACGTGTCACCGCCGAGCGGCGCCTGTCGTTCTGGTGCTACCAGCTGGGCCTGGTCGAGGGGGGGCCGGAGCTGACCACCCACACCGGGACCCTGGCCTGGCTCGCCGAGCTCGGCTTCCCCGTCGACCCCCACGGGCGGCGACTCGACGACCTCGACGCCGTCGAGGCCTACATCGCCCACTACGCCGAGCGCCGCCACGAGCTCGACTACGAGTTCGACGGGGTGGTGGTCAAGGTCGACGACCTCGCCCTGCAGGCCGAACTCGGCGCCGACGCCAAGGCCCCCCGCTGGGCGATCGCCTACAAGCTGCCTCCCGAGGAGCGCACGACGCGGCTGCTCGACATCGAGGTGTCGATCGGGCCGTCGGGGGTCGCCACCCCCTTCGCCCGCCTCGAGCCCGTGTTCGTGGGTGGGGTGACGGTCTCCACGGCCACCCTCCACAACGAGGACCAGGTCCGTGAAAAGGACGTCCGTCCCGGTGACCTGGTGGTCGTGCGCCGGGCCGGCGACGTCATCCCCGAGGTGGTCGGTCCCGTCTTGTCGGCCCGGCCCCCCGACTCGCGCCCCTGGACCTTCCCCACCCGGTGTCCGGCGTGCGGCGAGCCGCTGGTGCGCGACGAGGGGGCGGCGCGCACCATGTGCGTCAACGTCGAGTGTCCGGCCCAGGTCCGGGGTCGCATCGTCCACTTCGCCAGCCGCGGGGCGATGGACATCGAGCATCTCGGCGAGCAGCGCGTCGACCTCTTCGTCACGAAGGGGCTGGTGCACGACCCCGCCGACCTGTACACCCTGGACTGGGACGAGGTAGCCCGCCTCGAGGGGTTCGGCGAGCAGTCCGTGGCCAACCTACGGGCCGCCATCGACGCCTCCCGCACCCGACCCCTGGCCAACGTGCTGTTCGCCCTGCGGATCCCCGAGATCGGCTCGGCCAACGCCCGCCTCCTGGCCCGTCACTTCGGGTCGATCGACGCCATCATGGCCGCCTCCGAGGAGGAGATCGCCGCCGTGCCCGGCTTCGGTCCCGTCATCGCCTCCTCCGTGCGGCGCTTCTTCGACGACGAGAGGGTCCGCGACCTGGTGCGGCGCCTGCGGGAGGCGGGGGTCGAGATGCGTGACGACTCCCCACCCGCCCCCGAGGTCCCCCGCAC
>RFFY01000784.1 GCA_003697065.1 Actinomyces sp.
CGAGGCCGTCGACGGGCGCTCCATCTCGGTGGGCAACCCCTACTTCGAGACCATGACCCGACCCGTGGGCTTCGTCCTGCTGTTCCTCATGGCGGTGGCCCCGGTGTTGCCCTGGCGCAAGGCCCGCACCGAGGTCGTGGCCGACCGTCTTCTCGTACCGGCCTGGATCGGCGCGGGTGCGGTGGTCGTCGCCGTGTTCCTCGGGGCGAGGGGCTGGGCGCCCCTGCTCGCCTACGGTCTGGGCGGGTTCGCCGCCGGTGCCGCCCTACGCCAGGTCGCCCTCGCCACCCGGCGCCAGGGTTGGCGGGGCCTGGTGGGCCGGACCAACGGGGGCATGGTCGTGCACATCGGCGTGGTCCTCATCGCCGTGGCCTTCGCCGCCAGCCAGTCGGGTGTGCGTCAGGGCGAGTTCACCCTGGCGCCGGGCCAGACCGCCGTGATCGCCGGGCACTCCCTCACCTTCGAGGGCTCCGAGATCGTCGAGTACCCGAACCGCACCGAGCGGGTCGCCCACATCCGGGTCGACGGCGACCGGATCTACGCCCCGGCGGTCGCCACCTACCCCTTCGCCAGCCAGACCATCGGCATCCCCTCGGTGCGCTCGACCCTCGTCGACGACGTCGCTCTGTCGGTGCTGTCGTTTCCCGAGACCGACGGTGACAGTGTGGTGATCCGGGCCACGGTGCAGCCCCTGGTGGCGTGGCTGTGGATCGGCGGCCTGGTCATGGCGCTCGGGGCCGTGCTGGCCGTGGTGCCGGGTCGCCGCCGGCGGCCCACCGATCCCGTCTCGGCCCCCGTGCCCGACGCCGAACCCCTCTGGGAGGTGCCGCGGTGACCGAAGCGGTGGACGACGGCCCCGGGTCGCTCGACGGGGCCGGGTCGGCCGAGGGCGCCGGGTCGGCCGACGGGGTGTCGGTCATCGAGGCCGATCCCCGGCGACCGGGCCGGGTCGCCGTGTGGGTGGCCCTGCCGGTGGCGGTGGTGCTGGGGCTCTTGGTGGCCGTCATGGCCACCTCGGAGTCGGCCCGCGAGCGCACCGCCGGCAGTGAGCTCATCGGCGAGCTCGCCCCCGCCGTGCGCGGCACGACCATCGACGGCGCCACCTTCGACCTCGACGCCGAACGGGGCCGCTGGGTGGTGGTCAACTTCTTCGCCACCTGGTGCATCCCCTGCCGGGTCGAGCATCCCGAACTCGTCGCCTTCCAGCAGGAGCACGCCGTCGTGGGGGACGCCACCATCGTGTCGGTGGTGTTCGACGACTCGGTCGAGTCGGTGCGGGCCTTCTTCGCCGACAACGGGGGCGACTGGCCCGTCGTGCTCGACGAGGACGGGTCCATCTCGATCCGGTACGGGGTGACGGGTGTGCCCGAGTCGTACCTGGTCGCCCCCTCGGGGATCGTCGTGGCCAAGCTCGTGGGCGGGGTCGAAAGGGCCGACCTCGACGCCGCCATCGCCCGGGCGACGGGGGCCTCGTGAACCGCCGCCGCACGCGCCTGTGGGGCTGGGTCGGGGCCCTGGTGATCGGGGGTTCGGCTCTCGTCTACGGCGCCGTCGACGACCCGGGCCCCGTCACCAACGCCGATCGGGCCTACGCCCTGGCCAAGGACTTCGCCTGTCCGGTCTGTCTGGGCCAGTCGGTGGCGGAGTCCGACGTGGCCGTGGCGCGTAACATCCGGCGCCAGATCCGGGTGTGGGTCGACGAGGGCCGCACCGACGAGTACATCCGCGACCAGCTCGTGTCGTTCTACGGCGACGACATCGACTACACGCCGCCGGCGTCGGGGGTGTCGGGCCTGGTGTGGATCCTGCCGGTCGTCGCCGGGGCGGGGGCCGTCACCGGACTCGTCCTCGCCTTCCGGCGGTGGCGCGACCAGCCCACCCCCGAGGTCGACGAGGCCGACATCGCCCTCGTCGACGAGGCCCGCCGGCGGCGATGACGGGCGTGAACCGAGGTGGCGGCCGGCAGACCGGCGGCCGCCTCGACCCCGACCGGTTGGCCGCTCTCGCCGAGGAGCGCGACTTCCTGCTGCGCTCCCTCGACGATCTCGACGAGGAGTACGCGGCCGGCGACATCGACGACGACGACTACGCCCGCCTGCGCGAGGACTACACGCGGCGGGCGGCCGCCGTGCTGCGGGCCCTCGAGAACCACGAGGCGGCAGTGGCGCTGGCCCGGGCGCCGCGCTCACCGTGGCGCACGATGGGTTGGGTCGCGGTGGTGTTGATCCTGGCGGCCACGGCCGGTTTCCTCGTCGCCCGCTCCAGCGGGGCGCGCAGTTCGGGGGAGACCATCACCGGCGACATCCGGACCACGACCCGCGACCGTCTCTTCGCCGCCCAGCAGGCCTTCGGCCGGGGCGACGTCGACGAGGCGATCGCCATCTACGAGGACATCCTGGCCGAGGAGCCCTCCAACGTGGAGGCCCTGGCCTACGAGGGCTGGATCCGGTCGCGGTCGGGCGACCTCGACGGCGCCTGGCCCCTGCTCGAGGACGCCATCGCCATCGATCCCGCCTACCCCGATGCCCGGGTCTTCGCCGCCATCGTGGCCCTGGATCGGGGCGACCCCGACACGGCGGCCGAGCAGCTGGCCGCCTTCGAGGCGCTCGACCCCACGCCCTTCGCCCGCCAGCTCGTGGCCAATGCCCGCGTGGCGGAGCGCATCGCCGCCGCCCGGGTCGAGCCCGTCCTGCTGGCCGATCCTCCCGGGTCGCTGGCCGAGGCCGGCCTGACGCCCGACGACGTGGTCGCCGCCGCCGAAGCCCTGGCCGTCGACGGCCGCTTCGTCGATGGGGTGACCCTGTTCGAGCGGGCCCTGGAGCAGATGCCCGACGAGCCCGTGCTCCACGACGGGCTCGGGTGGTACCTGGCCCGGGCGGGGGCGATCCCCGAGCAGCGCAGCGAGGAGCTGTTGACGGCCGGTGCCGAACGCATCGACGAGGCTCTGGCCCTCGACCCCACCTCGGCGTCGGCACTCGTCCATGCCGCCTTCACCCGGGCCGAGCTCGGCGACCTCGAGGGCGCCCGCGCCGCCCTGGCCGCCTTCGACGCCCTGCCCGAGCGTCCCGACGATCTCGTCGCCCTCGTCGAGCAGTTCGGACTGCGCGACCGGCTGGCGGACGGCTAGTCCCATCTCGGTGTAGTCCTCTCTCGGTGCGGGCCCGCGCCGTCGAGTTCCTCTGACTGGTGGGCGAGTCCGGTTGCTGCTTGCTGGCAACCTCCCGCTGGTCTTGAATCTGGGGATCATGCGTGCTGTATGAAGGGCACGGCGTAAAGGGGAAATCGTGATTCGGTCGCGGCGGTCGCTCTGCGACCTGGAAGGCGGGAAGGGCGGGGCCGACCAGCACGGGGACGGGGGTACGTCCAGCGGCGGTCGAGCGGCAATCGTGCGCAATCTCCGCTACGCCGTTCCGGGCCGCGAGATTCTGTGTGGTGTGGATCTCGATGTGGCGTCCGGTGAGTCCGTGGCCATCTTGGGGCCCTCGGGATCTGGCAAGACCTCCCTGCTGTTGTGCCTCGCGGGTATCGCGGTCGGGGAAGCCCGACGCCTGGAGGTCAATGGGGTCCCCATCGCATCGTTGGATCCTGATCGCCGAGCTGAAGTCAGGCTGCGGAGTCTCGGGTTGATCTTTCAGGCCCCCGAGCTGCTCGAGGAACTGACTGTGGGGGAGAACGTCGCGATCGTCGCTCGGCTCGCCGGGGTGCCGCGCCGGCAGGCCGCGCAGCGCGCCGACGAGGCTCTGTCGGCGGTCGGCCTCGCCGGCTCCCGAGACCGACGGCCGGCCGAGCTCTCGGGAGGTGAACAACAGCGGGTGGCGGTTGCGCGTGCGCTCGTCACACGACCAGCGCTGCTCCTCGCCGACGAGCCGACGGCGTCGCTCGATCGCCGTACGGCCGTGTCGGTTGCCGAGGTGTTGATCTCTCGAGCGGGCGAAGCAGCCGCGGGACTGGTGCTGGTCACCCATGACCCCCTGGTCGCGGGCCTTGCAGACCGGACTCTCTTCCTCGTCGACGGAATACTCGTCGATCAGCCCGGTGACGATGCCGGCGCCCGGCCCGGGAACCGGGCCATGGACGAGTGATGATGGGATTGACGCTCCGCTTGGCCATGGGTCTCCATCGAGGCGACCGGCGCAGCGGTGGCTGGCGTGTTCTCCTCATCGGGGCGGGCGCCGCTCTTGCTGCGCTCTGCGGTTTTCTGGTCCTCGGGCTCGCCCTCACCCAAGTGCGAGCCGCGCAGCGCGAGGCAGCGCGGCTGCCGGTCAGCGGCGATGAGGTGGCGGCCGCGGCCGCGGACCTGACCACCCAATCGCTCACCGCCAACTGGAACGGAAGACCGCTACAGATCGTCGTCATCGAACGAAGGGCGGAGAATGCTCCGCTTCCTCCCGGACTGCCCGAGGGTGCTCCCGAGGGTTGGTACGTGAGCCCGGCGCTGGCGCGAGAGGCACGACGGGATGCTCACCTCCACGTCGTTCTCGGTGACGCCGGGCTGATCGGCTGGGACGGCGTCCGCGACGGCGAGGAACTGTATGCCTACCGACTGGTGCCGCCGGGTGCACTCGAAGGCAGAGGGCTGCCGGTGGAGGGGTGGGGGCGGCCCGCAGCGTGGGCGTCTGGCGGCATCCCCGTCCTGCCCTTGGTCGCAGCAGGATTCGTCTTCGTCGCGTTCCCGTCCCTGCTTCTCCTGGCGGTTGCCCATGCAGCCGACTCCCGATTGCGCACCCGCCGCCTGACCCTGCTGCATTGGCTCGGAACACCGCGGGCGGTGCTCGGCCGCGCCGCCCTGGTCGAATCGGCCGCGATCGCCGCGGTCGCCTCTTTCGTGGCGGCGGCGGGGTGGTGGGTGTGGGCGAGACAACGTACGGTGGTGCCGGGTCTGGGTGCCGTCGCCGCCCCGGGGGATCTTCTTCCGGCGGGCGCATGGTGGGTTCTTCCGCCCCTTGCGGCCTCCACGGCCAGTGGGGTCTTTGGTTGGGCAGCGACTCGGCGGCGCATCCTGGGGGCACAGAAGGGGCCGCGACCGGGGGCGGGCGTGCCACGTCGGAGGCTGGCTGCTCGGCGCGTCTTGTCGCTGGGGGCGCTCGCTTTGATCGGCGCCGCCGCCGTCGAAGGACCGACGCGGCGGGGCGCTTCGCTCACGGTTCTCGCTGTTGCCGCCTCTCTGGCCGTCTTGCTCTTCGTGATGAGCGACCTTGCTGCGCTCATGGGTCGCTTGCTGGCGATGCTGCCTCCGGTGACCGGGCTGCTCGCGGGCCGACGTATCCAGAACGATCCTGACGGGGCGACGCGGCCCCTCGTGGCACTCGCCGCCTTCGTCGTCGTGGGAATGGTGACCACCTCCTATCTGGCGGTGGTCAGGTTCGACGATGACCCAGTCGCCAAGTTCCCGTTGTATGTGGCTCGTGTCGATGCGTACGCAGGAGCGTCTGATGCCGCGATCGCCGACTTCCAGGAGCGTCTCGGGGACACCGCCGCCATCCTCGTACCCGATGGCGTTCGCCTGAAGGCAGATTGCGAGGCCCTTAGCCGCATCGGGGTGGCGGAGCTGGCCGGAGGCCAGGAGATCTGTCGAGACGGTGTGCTGACGCCGGCCGGGATCGAGCGGCTGCAGGAGATCGGTCTCGATACTCGCCAAGCGGCCGTCTTCGGCCGCGTGCGTCCCCTCGTGGTGGTTGCGGCCCCGTCGCCGGACATGCCGGCTGCCACCCGGGCCGCCGCACTTGCGAGTTTCACGCTCGCATTCGGCGTGGAGGATCGAGGCGCGGTGCCGCCCCGGGAGCCTGCCGTGGTGGCGTGGATCCTCGCCGGCTTTTGGCTGGCCGCGATTCTCTTGGTGCTGTCGTTGAGCGTCGTCACGGCGGATCGGTTGTTGCGCGCTCAGTACCGACACCGGGTGCTCGCCTTCGTGGGTCTGACGGCTCGGCGTTTGGCGTGGCTGGAGTTCGTGCAGTTCGCGACCGTGCTGGTGGTTGCCGTGGGCACGGCCTCGGCACTGGGCGTCGCCGAGGGCTCGCTGATGACCTCGATGCAGGGGGTACCGCTCCCTTGGCGTGTGTGCGTAACCTTCACCGGGGCGGCGCTGGCCGCCGGGCTCGTACCCGCGGGCTTGGGGAGTTTCCGTGCGGCGCGTTTCGCTGGACGCCGGGAGCTCGCACGTGATCCTGTGCTGGTGGCGCCATGACCTCGACCAGTGCTTCGTACCTGCCCCTCGCCAAACCGATGGTGTACTCGAGGCGTATCGAACTGCACCCTTTCGTTGCCTCGGGGCCAGCGAGGGACTGGCTGCACCGCCTTGTGACCGATCCCATCTTGGCGCGCCCGTTTCGTTGGCGTTACGCGAACCTGAGTGAGGGCGACTTGATGGCTGATGTCCTGTCAGGACAGCTCTTGACGTGCATCGTCGTCGGGCGCTCATCTCGACTCCCACTTGGTGCCGTCTTCTTGACTGCGGCGGACTTGCGTGACGGGCACGCGTCGGTCTCGGTGCTAGCAGCCTGGAAGGCGTTAGGCACTGGTTTGACTGTCGAAGGAACGATGGCGCTCATCCACCTCGCTTTCTTGGAATGGCCCTTTCGTAAGGTTTACGCCGACGTGGATACAGATTCGTTGAGACGGTTCGCCAGTGTGGTCGACCGGTACGCTGAGATCGAAGGTCGGTTTAGATCGCACGTCTACCGCGACGGTCACTACCTTGATGTGTTACGGCTCGCTCTATATAGAGAGAGCTGGAGTGAGCACTGCGCACGGTTCTCCAAGGTGTTCACCATTCCAGGAACAGGTTCCAGCACTGGGGGCGGCGCGAGAGATGCGACACAAACCCGAGCCAAGTGACGCTCACCCTTTCTGGCGTCGTGGCGGTCGTCCACCCCTTTCGGGCGTCATGCCGGCCGCCAGGCGCTCCACCGGCCGTGGGATCTGCCGCGGGTAGCGGTGACAGGTTGGTCATGCAGCTTCGAGGAGCTGCGGGGTCATGATGGTTTCGTATTCTTCGGGAGTCATTCGGCCGAGGGCGGGTTGTCGTCGGGGTCGGTGGTAGGTGCGTTCGATGCAGGTCACGGCCGCGACGCGGAGGTCGTCTCGGGTGGCCCATCGGCGGGTGTTCACCAGGTTCTTCTCGAGTAGCGAGAAGATCGATTCCATGGCGGCGTTGTCGGCCGCGGTGCCGACCTGGCCCATGGATCCGACTATGCGGTGTCGGTTCAGCGTGCGGTGGACCTTGCGTGCATGAAATTGCGAGCCCCGATCCGAGTGCAGAATGCAGCCGGCGACGTCACCGCGGCGAGCCGTGGCAATTTCGATGGCGGCAACCATGAGCCGGGCTTTATGCGTTCGTCGATGGCCCAGCCGACGATCCGGTTGGCCCACAGGTCCTGGATCGCGCAGCAGTAGATCGTGCCTTCGTCGCTGCGATGCTCGGTCGAGTCCGAGACCCAGACCTGGTTCGGGCCATCGGCGGAGAACCGACGGCGGACCAGGTCATCGTGGGCAGCTGCCGCCGGCGCCGACTTCTTGCGGGTCTTTCTCTTGGCGAAGCTGCACACCAGCCGTTCTCGGCGCAGATCCGCCACACCGTGCGATCCCCGGCCTCGAGGCGGCCGGCGACGCGGGCCTCGTCGGCGAGGAACCGATACCCGAACTCGGGATCATCACGATGCGCGTCGAAGATCGCGTTGGCCAGATACGCCTCGTCGAGCTCCGCGTCGGTCATCGGCTCGGCGAGCCAGCGGTCGTCCTGCTGACGGCACAGCTTCAGAACCCGGCACGACACCGTCACCGGTACGCCATCGGCGGCCAGGCCGGTCACGACCGGAAAGCCCCTTTTTTGGGGCAGGTTCGCCTGGGACAGATACGCCGCGACGCGTCGCAGCACCTCGTTCTCCTGCTCGAGCAACCGGATCCGCTTGCGCGCCTCGCGCAAATCAGCCAGCTCCTCGGTCGTCGGCCCCCGACCGGATGCCGTCGTCGCGATCGGCCTGAGGCAGCCAGTTGTTCACACACGACTCCGAGATCCAAAGTCCGAGGCGATGTCCTTGATCCGCACCCCGGGCCCGCGGCTACGGGCCCCCGGATCACGTCCTCACGGAACTCGCGGGGACAAGCACGCGGCATGTGACCATCCGTCCACCAGCACCTCTCCGCACCACAGCTCAGATGTCACCGCTACCCGCGGCAGACCCAGGTGCCTGGCGACGGCCCGATCCCGCGATCACGCACGACCAGCACGCACTCACGGTGGCCGATCGGGTGCGTGGCCGGGATCACGGCGGATGGCGTACCAGGTGCCGTCGGTGCGTCGCCGCAGGCAGATGATGCCGGTGTGGACCTGGGTGTGGCAGTGGGCGCACACCGAGGCGAGCTGGTCGATGTCGGTGCGCCCACCATCGGCGTAGGGCTCGACGTGGTGGGCATGCGTGTGGGCGAAGGGTGCCCCGCACACGACGCAGCCCCCGTCGCGTAGGGCCAAAGCGATGCGTTGGGCCGCATCGGCGAGGCGGCGGGAGCGCCCCAGCCACAGGGGCCGGCCCGGCCCGGCGAAGATCGCCCCGCAGATGCGGGTGTCGTAGCGCTCGATCAGCGTCGCCAACAGTGCCGGTGGGACGGGTCCGGCATCGACGATCTCACAACGCCCCTCGGGATCGGTACCGCTGAGCACCCCGA
>RFFY01000134.1 GCA_003697065.1 Actinomyces sp.
CGTTGTACTCGATCACGACGACGCGGGGCCGCCAGTGCCGCAGCGCCTCCCACACCCAGTAGTCGTCGCTGTCGATGTCGATGCTGACCAGGTCGACCTCGGTCGGCACGTCGTGGCGGGCGAAAAGCTCCTCCACGTTGGCCGCGGTGACGGGCGTGCAGGCGATGTCGAGGAGCCCGGCGGACAGGAGGTGGCGGTGGCTGCGGCGGATCTGCTTGACCAGGGCGCGATCGGCGTCGAACCACACGCCCTGCCAACCCTGGTGCAGCAGGAACACGGTGTTGTTCTCGACCCCGTTGCCGCAACCGAACTCGACGAAGCGGCGGCCCCCGGGACCGAGGCGCCGGAAGATCTCCCGGATGACCCCGTCCTCGCCGTTCTGGGAGAAGACCTGCAGCTCGTGGACGGCGAGCCGTCGGGGGTCACGCAGGGTCGGGTCGGCGGCGAGGAGCTCCTCCCGGCGCCGCTGGGCCTCACGTTGACGGTCGGCCCGGGCCTCGAAACGCGCCGTCTCGATGTGGGCGCGCAGGCGCGTCCAGGGCCTCATCGCCGTCCCGCCGGGGAGTCGCCGACGGGGACCGGGACCCCCAGCGCCCGTTCGTGTTCGGCGAGGGCCGCGAAGAGGTCGTCGTCGGGAAGCAGGCAGATGTCCCAGTAGCCGCGTCCCCGTCGACGCAGGTAGGCGTCGAGGTCACCGATGAGCTCGGCGATCCGACCGGCTCCCACCAGGGCCCCGGTCTCGTCGTAGACGAGACCCTTGTCGTGGCCGCCCCCGGCCAGGAGTTGCACCACCTCCACCAACGGGGTGGAGCCGGCATGCAGGGCGGGGTCGTACTCGAAGAACAGCACCGGTGCCGTCTCGGCGATCCACTCCCGGGACGCCAGGAGGATCTCGCCATCGTGACCGTCGGTGTCGATCTTCACCAGGTCGCAGGCGCCGACGCCGAGGTCGGCGAGCACCCCCGCCAGGTCGACGGCGCGCTCACCCCCGTCACCGGGCCGGGTTCCCGCCGTTCCCCACGCCGCCTCGTAGCTGAGGCTCTCGCCGGCCCGGCCGACCGTCGCCCGCACCGCGAGGACGGAGGCGAGGTCCGCCGTGTTGCGCCGGCACAGCTCGTGGAAGTCCGCCAGGCCCTCGACGGCGACGATCGTGACGTCGTCGCGGTGGCACAACACGACGCTGTCTCCCACGTTCGCCCCCACGTCGACCATGACCGCCCCGTCCCTGCGGTCCGCCAGGAACCACAGCACCCGTCGGAGGTTCTCGGCGTAGCCGGGATGGTCGGCCCGGATGAAGGGCAGGTCGTGGGAGAAGGGAAGGACCAGGCGCCGGCCCGGGCCCAGCTCGAACTCGATCTCGGGGTCGAAGATCGGGACCAGCAGGCGTCGGGTGCGCCCGAGGAGGTGGGCGAGGACGCGGTGGTCACGGCGTCGGGCCCAGCCGTAGGCGTCGATCCAGCGCTCGGCCACGGCGCGTGAGACGCCGCGCCCAGCGCGCCCGACGGGCGTCCTCCGCGCATCTGACCGCATGGCTCCCCATCGGCGCCCGACCGACGCCCTTGAGCAGCGATCTCGACGAGTCGGTCGCCTAAACGCCGGTGGTCCGTGACCGACGGGACACGGGTGAGCAGCGTGTCGCGGGATCGCGAACCGGCCCGGCCAGCCGACCGACCCGAGCGCCGCGGCGTTCCGTGGCC
>RFFY01000785.1 GCA_003697065.1 Actinomyces sp.
GTGACGACGGGTTCGTCGACGGCCACGTCCTCGAGCACGAGCCCACCGTGACGGGCGACGACGACCCGGTCCGGCTCGACGACCAGGGCCCCGGTCAGCAGGGGCCGTCCCATCTCGACGGCCAGGCGGGGGGCCAGATCGCGTCCGTCGGCCGAGGCCGGACACACCACGGCCCGGCTGGCGGCCAGGCGGGGGGCGAGAAGACGGGCGAGTCGTCCCGGAGCCAGCCCGGCGCCGACCTCGACCACCACCCCGTGGCCATCGGCTTCGGCGAGCGCTTCGGCGCCGCCGGGGGGGAGGTCGCCGTCGCGGGTGCACACCACCGCCACCAGGGCGCCGTCACCCTTGTCGGGCCCACCGTCGGCCCCGCCGTCCGCCCCGACGTCCGCCGCGCCGGCCGCCCCACGATCTCGGCGTCGCACCGGGACGACCTCGGCCCGACCCATGACGTGGGTCGCCCGCGCCGGGCGGCCGGGACCGGTCACAGCCCCGCTCCGATGCGGTCGCCGTCGACGACGGCGGCGTGGATCCGGCGGGGGGCGACGGCATCACCGACCCGGTGCACCTCGATCCCCTCCTCGTCGGCCCGGCGACGCAGCTCGTGGTACAGCTCGTCGGCGGGGGCGTAGGGCAGGACCGTCACCACCCAGTCGGGCCGCCGGGTCTCGGTGGCCCCCGTCGGGTGGTGCATGAGGTGCACCTCCCCGTCGGGGTTCACCGCGTTCACGATCCGGTCGGTGCTCGACACGATCCCCTTGGCGGCGGCCCGGATCCACCAGGTCTCCTGATCGAGGGTCACCCCGAGGTCCTGTCCCACGACCATGGAGGGGGTGACGATCTCGACCCGGCAACCGCGATCGGCGAGGAGTTCGGCGACCGAGGTCGCCTGATGGAAGCCGAGCTGGTCGACCACCAGGACGTCGCCGGTGGGCTCGGCATCACCGCGGAGCACCTCGAGGACGTCGACGACCCGCGACCCCGCCGGGGTGTCGGCGGGTGGCGCCCACCAGGGCCGCACGGGCCGCGATCCGGTGGCGACGACCACCACGTCGGGGCGACGGGCCGAGACACAGTCGGCGTCGGCGGTCACGCCGTATTCGATGACGACGCCCAGATCGGCGCACTCGGTGAGTTGGTTGCGGACGACGTCGCCCAGCTCCGCCCGGTTCGGCACCGACGCCGCCCACCGCACCTGGCCCCCGGCGACGGTCTCCCGTTCGACGACGGTGACCTCGTGGCCCCGGGCCGCGGCGGCTATGGCGGTCTGGAGGCCGCCGGGTCCGGCCCCGACGACGAGCACCCGCCGGCGGGGGGCGGCACCGGCGA
>RFFY01000786.1 GCA_003697065.1 Actinomyces sp.
CCTCTTCCAGGCGCTTGAGGACCCGCCGGACCGCCCGCCGGACCGAGGGGTCCGGTTCGAGGCTGAGCTTCTCGCCCGTGCGCAGGTCCTGGACCTCGAAGGTCACGTCGAGGAAGTCGGCGGAACCCTCGACGACCAGGCGAACCTGGAGACCGTCGAGGAACACCGGCCGGGCGATTGCCCAGGTGGTGTCGTCGACGTCGGTCCCGTCGGCGGCGGCGATGCGCTCGAGCACCGCCCGGACGGCCCGGTTGACCAGCACGTGTCGGCTGTTGGCTGCCATGGGCTCACACCTCCTCGTCGGTGACACCGAAGACGACGGCCTTGCGGACCTGCCGGTACAAACGGTCCGTGACAGCCAGGACGGTGACGCCGTCGTGGAGCCGGACCCGCCAGACGGGGGCGGAGAGGATGTCCCCGTGGGTGGCACGGACGGAGTCCACCCAGGCCTGTTCGTGGGGGGCGAGCCCGACCTGCCGGGCGACGACGGGGTTGGAGACCAAGGCCGCCTCACCGAACCCCTCGACGGCGAAGTGGTCGACGGGGCCGACGTGGAGGGGCCGGCGGAACTCACTCCAGGCCTGCTTGGGGCCGAGACGGGCCGGGAATTCCCGGTCGGGGAGCGGGTGGTCGAGCACGTGCTGCGCCCGGGCGACGGCGTCGAGACGGGCGTCGAGCAGACGCCCGGCCTGGATGCACATGCGCCGTGCGAGGCGGGCGGGGTAGTCCGGGCTCGTCTCGGCGATGCCGACCGTCAGGTGCTCGTGCCGGGTGGCCATCGCCACGACCTCGGCGTCGACCTTAGCGAGGGCGACGACCGACAGGTGGACACGCTTGCCGTCGACGTCGGCGATCGGCGAGAACTGCACCTCGACCGGGGCGGAGGTGATGCCCAGGCGGCGGGTCCCCCGCTCGGGGACCCAGTCGGTCACGGTCTCCTCGAAGGTGCGGAGCCGAGTCTGGAGCTCGGGGTGGGTGGTGTGCATGGTGGTGACCTCCTCGTGGTCTGTGTGTGCGGGACTGTAGCAGGGGGGTGTGACAGGTGCCAACCTCGCCGCCGAAATTTCCGCCGGTCTCGCATTGACACCGGCCTGGTTCGGGGCCCAGGGGGGGCCCGGGCCCCGAACCCCTGATCGGGGGTCCGGGACCCGGGCCCGGGGGACGGACGCAGAGGGCTCAGTTCCAGCCGAGGGCCCAGTGAACCCGGACGACGGCGGACTCGTCGTCCCACCAGACCCAGGCCCGACGCCGGTCACCGTGGACCACCAGGAAGTCCCAGGATGGGTCCTGCTTGGCCTCTTCCTGCCACTCCTGTCGGAGGGCCGAGGAAGCGGTGGCCAGGGCCGCCCGGACGAGGTCCTGGGTCTGACGGTCGAGACTGACGTCTCGCCGACCGGGGTAGCGGTCCTTGTCCCAGAACCACAACACGGCGTCGACGTCGACCTCGTCGTCGACACCGCTGGCCCGGATGACCACCCAGCCCGAGTCGACATCGACGCCTCGGGTGAGAACCTCGGCCACGGCTTCGGCGTCCCACCGGTCGACCGAACCGATCCGGTCGGCCAGCTGGCGGTGGAGCTCCACTGCGTCCTTGACGGGGAGCAAGCTACCCATCGCAACCTCCTCAGGGTTGACGGCCTGCCTCTTCAGGTCCCGGACGGCCAGTCCCGGGACGACTGCCGGGCCGCCTCCTCGGCCCGACAGTTTCGGCTC
>RFFY01000787.1 GCA_003697065.1 Actinomyces sp.
CTGCACCTGTCCCAGGCGGCCGAGGACATCGGCGATCAGGCCAACCAGATGGTGTGGATCATCGAGCAGCGCGAGGAGGTCCACCCGGTGCTGGCGGTGGCCCTGGGCGACTCCGACGAGGTCGTCGTGCGGGTCCCGGTGGGGGAGGGGTCGCCCGCCGACGGCGCCACCCTGGCCGAGCTGCGCTTGAACATCGAGCCCGGCTTCACGGTGCTGGCCATCCGTCGCGGCGGCCAGTACCTGTACCGTCCGCGTGGTCGGACCCGCCTGCTCGCCGGTGACGAGCTCATCGCCAGCGGCCCCGAGGAGGGGCGCGACAACCTGGCCGCCGTCTGCGGGTGGCGGGTCGTCGACTTCGATGGTGACGGCGACGGCGAGATGGAGCTCGAGCCCGTCGAGTCCGTCGACGCCTGAAGGCGGCGGGCGCCCCGCTAGCGTTTCGGCGATGGCCCCCGCGACACCCGACGACCGCCTCTGCCTGCTCACGGTGCATGCCCACCCCGACGACGAGGCCTCGAAGGGGGCGGGCACGGTCGCCCGGTACCACGCCGAGGGTGTGCGCACCGTTCTGGTCTGCTGCACCGGCGGCGAGGAGGGCGACATCCTCAACCCGGCCATGGACCACCCCCACGTCCGGGACCGCCTGGCCGAGGTACGCCGCGAGGAGCTCGCCCGGGCGGCCGAGATCATCGGCTACGACGAGGTCGTGATGCTCGGCTACCGCGATTCGGGCATGCCGGAGTCCGACGCCAACCATCACCCCGAGGCCTTCGCCCGTGCCGACCTCGACGAGGCCGTCGGGCGCCTGGTGGCGGTCATCCGTCGGGAGCGCCCCCAGGTCATCGTCACCTACAGCGACGACCAGCAGGGCTACCGGCATCCCGACCACCTGCGCGTGCACGACATCTCGGTGGCCGCCTTCGACCGGGCCGGTGATCCCGACGCCCACCCCGACGCCGGTCCGCCCTGGACGCCGTCGAAGCTCTACTACACGGTCTGGTCACGGGCTCGGATCGAGGCCCGCCACGCCGCCTTCGAACGGCTGGGGATCGAGTCGCCCTACGACGAGCGCTGGTTCCGGCGCCCGAGCCAGGATCACCGGATCACCACACGTATCCACGTCGGCGACTTCCACGAGGCCCGGGTGGGTGGTCTGCTGGCGCATGCCACCCAGGTCGATCCC
>RFFY01000788.1 GCA_003697065.1 Actinomyces sp.
CTCCTCCGGGTTGGCGAGGTCCCGGAAGTCCTGAGCGTCATGCCACGGGTCACGCTCTCGGCGTCGGTACCGTACCGACGACGGACGAAATCCTCGGCATGTTCGTGAACGATCGTTTACCCTTCGGTCCATGCTGAGGATCGATCAGGTCAATCCCACCCTCGACACCTCCTTCGAGACCACCTTCACCTGGGACTACTCGCGCACCCGCGACGGCCTGAACCGGCTCTACGAGAAGGCCAAGGACGCCCAGTGGAACGCCTCCACCCACCTCGACTGGTCGACCGACGTCGACCCCGAACGCGAGGCCGTGGCCGCCGCCGAACGCGCGGGTCTCCCCGTCGGCTGGCAGGCCCGCGCCCTGGCCGCAGCCGAGGGATCGCCTTTGGCCACCTGGGGTGACGAGGAGTTCCTCCGCTTCGCCGTCGAGTCCCAGAAGGCGACCCTCAGCCAGTTCCTCCACGGCGAACAGGGCGCTTTGGTGTGCACCTCCCGCCTGGTCGAGAGCGTGCCGTGGATCGAGGCCAAGTACTACGCCTCCACCCAGGTCGTCGACGAGGCCCGCCACGTCGAGGTGTTCGCCCGCTACCTCGACGAGAAGCTGGGCGGCACCTACCCCCTCAACTCGAGCCTCAACGCCCTGTTGTCCGACGTGCTCACCGACGAGCGCTGGGACATCGTCTACCTCGGCATGCAGGTCGTCATCGAGGGCCTGGCCCTCTCGGCGTTCGGCAGCATGCGCGCCTCGACCACCGAGCCCCTGCTCGCCGATCTGCTGCGCTACGTCATGGCCGACGAGGCCCGCCACGTCGCCTTCGGGATCCTGTCCCTGCAGGAGTACTACGAGGGTCTCACCGCCGACGAGATCCGCGAACGCCAGGAGTTCTGCTGGGCCGCCGTCCAGCACATGCGGCGCCGCTCGGTCACCCCCGAGCTGTGGGAGGGCTTCGGCGTCGATCCCGACTGGGTGCTCGACACCCTCACCCGCCACGGCGACGGGCGCCGCTTCCAGGCCATGCTGTTCTCCAAGATCGTGCCCAACTGCAAGAAGCTGGGCCTCCTCGACGCCGGCGACGGCTGGCTGCGGGAACGCTTCACCGAGATCGGCATCATCGGCTTCGAGGACGGCGACACCGGGGTCGAGGACCTCACCGGCGTCTGAGCCGCCTCCGGATCGCCGCCCGTGTTCCTCGCCCTGCGTGAGCTCGTCTTCGCCCGGGGGCGCTTCGCCCTCATGGGGCTGGTGCTCGCCCTCATGGCGGTTCTCACCGTC
>RFFY01000135.1 GCA_003697065.1 Actinomyces sp.
AGCCGGGCGCCGACGGTCGGCCGCCACCGGGGGTGCCGGACGGCTTCCTCGATCACGGGTTCCTCAGTCGAGGTGCCCATCGAGGCTCACCTCCTCGTCGGCGATCGTCACGGTGACGGTCAGGTCGGTGTCGCCGGGCAGGGCGACGTTGTCGCCGAAGTGGAGGTCGGCCTCGCCGATGTTGACGTCCTGCATGAGGACGGCGGGGATGGGGAGGCGCTCACCGGTGGCGTGGACGAGGACCTCGAGTGCGGGGACGGGACGGTCGACGGGTAGTCCGGTGGTGCGGTCGTAGACGTGGGCCTCGACGTGGCGCACGCCGGGTCCGGTGGGACTGCCCTCGCCCTCGATCGCCATCTCCCCCCAGGTGGGATGGTCGTGGGCGACCTCGTCGGGGGAGTACATGGGTTCGGCGGGCAGGACGTTGACGACGACGAGCCAGCGGTCGGTGAACGCCACCTTGGTGAATCCGGCGACGGCGGCCACGTCCTCGTCGAGGGCCGCCGTGTGGGTGTGGTCGTGTCCGCCGGTCACGCCCGCGCCGACGACGGCGACCGCGGCGGCGGCCAGCAGCGCCGTGGGGGCGAGGCGCGTGAGGTTCACACCGCAAGCGTCGGCCCCCGGGGGCCTCCCTTTGAGCGTCCGGTGACCATGAGCAGGGGCGCGGTGGGCCGGGCGGCCCAGGCGCGAGGGGTCGGCGGGATCAGGAGGGGGCCGGCGGGTCCCCGGGCGGCGCCCAGCGGCGGATCCAGGCGTGCATGGCGATCCCGGCGGCGACACCGGCGTTGAGGGAGCGGGTGGAGCCGAACTGGCGGATGGCGACGATGATGTCGGCGCCGGCCCGGGCGGCGGGGGAGAGGCCGGGGCCCTCCTGACCGAACAGGAGCAGGCAGCGTCTGGGCAGTTCGACGGTGTCGAGGTCCACGCTGCCGGGCAGGTTGTCGACCCCGATGACGGGCAGGTCCGACCCGGCGGCCCACGCCAGCAGATCGTCGATGGTGTCGTGGTGCTCGAGGTGCTGGTAGACGTCGGTCATCATGGCTCCGCGCCGGTTCCAGCGACGGCGGCCCACGATGTGCACGGCGGCGGCGGCGAAGGCGTTGGCGGTCCGCACCACGGTGCCGATGTTGCGGTCGTGGTGCCAGTTCTCGACGGCGACGTGGAAGGGATGGCGGCGTCGGTCGAGGTCGGCGACGATGGCCTCGACCGTCCAGTAGCGGTAGCGGTCGACGACGTTGCGCCGGTCGCCGCCGGCGAGCAGCTCCGGGTCGAGGCGGGGATCGTCGGGCCAGGGGCGGGGGTGGGGGCCGACGCCCACCTCGTCGG
>RFFY01000136.1 GCA_003697065.1 Actinomyces sp.
GGGTGAGCGAGCGGGAACCGGCGGGCCCGTCGACCACGAGGGTCAGGGGCGGGACGCCCTGCACGGCGATGCCCCGGGCAGCGAGGCCCCCATGGGCGGCGACAGCGGCGGGCAGGACGACCTCGACGATCTCGTCGAAGGACAGGTCGGCCTCGTCGACGAAGCGGCGGGTCCGGTGGTCGACGCTCGTGTCCGTCATCGCTGGCGTCATCGCTGCCTCCCCGGCCGGGACCGGCGCTCACCGCCCGACCCTTCGGGTCACTCGTAGCGGGTCCCGGCCTCGCGCAGGAAGTCGATCCAGCGGGCACCCGCGTCGGGTGCGTACTCCCCCGGAACGTAGCGCACGGCGTGCAGGGTTCCCGAGTAGGGGAAGGGGCCGCGGCGCTCGTAGAGCTCCCAGCTCACCGGTGAGCGCCGGTCGATGCCGACGTCGATGCCCTCGAAGGGCGCCATGGCCATGAGGAGCACCAGGTCCTCGATGCGGGCCACCCGGGCCCCGTCGACGGCGATCTCGACGTTCCAGCGGAGCTGACCGGGCGCCTCCACCGACATGACGATCGAGCTCGTGGCGTCGGCGAGGGCCCCGCAGTCGGTGTGGGTGACGTCGCCGTAGGCGTTGTGGACGTGGTGGAGGTGGTCGTCTTCGACGTAGAGCACGTAGCCACCGCCCTGGTCGCCGTGGGCGACGAGCACCCCCTCGTCGCCGGGGTGCCACTCGAGCTCGACCTCCACCTCGAACGAACGCGAGTCGATGAGCTGGAGCGCCCGCCACCGCTCCACCGTCGGTGTCCCCGCCTCGATCCGCACCGGCCGGGCCAGCTCGTCACGCCAGGGCGGACGCTGGATCATCTTGAGGCCCGTGCCCTCGTCGAGGGGGAAGACCTGCTTGGCCCAGGCCGCCTCCTCCCAGGCCTGCTGCAGCTCGGCCAGCTTGTCGGGATGCTCGGCGGCCAGATCGGTGCTCTGGGTCGGGTCACGCTCGAGGTGGTGCAGCTCCCAGGTGTCGGCCGAGAAGGGGGTGCGGGGTTGGTGCACCGTGACCGCCGTCCACCCGTCGCGGTAGTAGCCGCGGTGGCCGATCTGTTCGTAGTACTGCTCGGTGTGGGTGGACGGGACGGCGGGATCGGCCAGGCTGGCGGCGAAGCTCCGGCCGGCGAGAGGGGGTGCCGGCCGGCCGTTCTTCTCGTGGGGTATCTCGATGCCGGTCAACTCGGCCAGGGTGGGCATGAGGTCGGTGACGTGCTGGTACGGGGTGCGGATCTCGCCGCGGGCCGCCAGCCCCGCCGGCCAGTGCACGATGAAGGGCACGTGGTGACCGCCCTCGTGGGTGTTGATCTTGTAGAGGCGGAAGGGGGTGCCCGATGCCATGGCCCACCCCATCGGGTAGTGGGCCAGGGTGCGGGGGCCGCCGATGAGGTCGAGGCGGGCGTGGTCGACGTCGATCGACTCCAGCCCGGTGGACCGGGCCTGCACGAGCAGGGTCCGGAAGTAGGCGCTGGTGCCGTCGGCCTGGCCCTCGCGTGACGCCCCGTTGTCAGAGGTGAACACGACGATGGTGTTGTCCCACTCCCCCATGGCCTCCAACGCCCGCCGGAGGCGACCGAGGTTCTGGTCGACGTTGTCGACCATCGCCGCGTACACCTCCATGTAGCGGGCGAAGAGCTCCCGGCGCCGTGGATCGAGCTCGTCCCAGGCCCGCACCTCGTGGCCGGGCTCGCTGTTGCGCGGCGGCAGCACGGCGTCGGGCGAGATCACCCCGAGCTCCTTTTGGCGGGCGAAGCGCCGCTCCCGGATGACGTCCCAGCCCTCGTCGTAGGCCCCCCGGTGGCGGGCGATGTCGGCCTCCTTGGCCTGTAGGGGGGCGTGGACCGCGCCGTGGGCGAAGTAGCAGAAGAAGGGCTTGGTGGGGTGCGACGAGCGCAGCTCCCGGATCATGGCGATGGCCCGGTCGGTGAGGTCGTCGGTGAAGTAGTAGTCGTCGGGGTAGCGGTCGACGTGGACGGCGTGGTTGTCCTCGTAGAGGCGGTGGGGCTGGTGGTAGTTGGTGAAACCGTCGAGGATCCCGTAGTAGCGCTCGAACCCCTTCTGGAGGGGCCACGACACACGGGGACCGGCCTCGGAGAGGTCGGCGTCCTTGCACAGGTGCCACTTGCCGACCATGAGGCTGGCCCAGCCGTTGTCGCGGAAGATCTCCGCCAGGGTCACGGCGTCGTCGCGGATACGCATGGCGTAGCCGGGGAACCCGGGGTCGGAGTGGGCGACGTGACCCATGCCCGCCATGTGATGGTCGAGCCCGGTGAGCAGGGACGCCCGGGTCGGCGAGCACATGGGGTTGACGTGGAAATTGGTGTAGCGCACCCCGGCCGCGGCGAGGGCGTCGACTTCGGGGGTGGGGATCTCCGAGCCGTAACAGCCCAGGTCGGCGAAACCCAGGTCGTCCACGACCATGACGATGACGTTGGGCGCGCCCGCCGGGGCGGTGGGGTCGCGGGGCCAGTCCGGCTCCGAGGTGGCGAAGACCCGCCCGACCCGGCCGCCGAAACCGGCGTAGGGGGCGGTCGGATCCTCGGGCGCCACGTCGTCCATGGCGCCGGAGACTAGGGGAGGCGGCTCAGGGGCGGAAAAAGGCGGGGCTGGTGGCGTCGGCCGGAACCGTGTCGAGAGGCTCGGCGATCTCGGCCACCGTCGGCCCCGCCTCGGCGGCGATGGGGGCCAGGGCGTCGAGGTCGAAGCCGTAGACCGCCGCCGCGTTCTCGGCCAGCACCTTGCGCAGGTCGTCCTCGCTCCAGCCGGCGAAGGAGCGGCGCAGGGACTCGCGGGTGTAGGGGTAGGTGCCCTCGTGGTGGGGGTAGTCCGACCCCCACATGACCTTGTGCACCCCGAGCTCGCGGATGGCCGCCACCTCCCGGGGCGAGGGGAAGCTGGCCCCGATCCACACGTTGCGCTCGAAGTACTCGCTGGGCTTCATGGGCAACACGAGCTCGGCGGGGAAGCCCAGCTCGCCCACCCGGCCCGACTTCATCTGGCGGTGGTAGCCGTCCATGCGCCGCAGGGCCTCGACCGCCCACCCCACGCCCTGTTCGGTCATGACGTAGCGCAGGCGCGGGAAGCGTTCGAACACCCCGGACATGATCAGGTGCCACAGGTTGCGGTTGGCGAAGAAGCCGACCTCCATCAAGAACATGAGGGTCGAGGCCGGATCGTCGCCGTAGTCGGGCGCCCCGTTGCCCCCGTGCTGGGTCATGACGAGGTCGAGGTCCTGCACGGCCGCCCAGAGGCGGTCGTAGTGCGGTGACCACAGGCCCGGCAGACCCTGGTCGGGTGCCACGTGGGGCAGCATGAAGCTGGTGAAGCCCTCGGCCGCCGCCCATTCGAGGGTGCGGATGGCGTCGTCGAGGTCCTCGAGGAAGATCTGGGGCAGACCCCGGCGCCGTTCGGGATGGGCGCCGCACCAGTCCCGCAGCCAGCGGTTGTGGGCCTGGATGCCGGCGTGGCGTCGCTCGTACTCGGCACGGTCGCGGGGCGGGCGGGCGATGAGCATGCCGGTGGGATAGAAGGGCGGGACGGTGTTGGGGAAGGTCACCTCGGCCACGACACCGTCGGCGTCCTGCTCCCGGATGCGCCGCTCGTCGTCCCAGTTGCGCGTCTTGCCGTCGTCCTGGAGATCCCGGTAGGGGTTCTTGTAGGCGGCCCGCCAGGCCTCGAACTCCTCGCGCCACGCCGGGTCGAGGTACTCGGCGTAGGTCGCCATGTTGGCGCCGGCGTGGGAGTCCGACGAGATGATCGTGTAGCGGTCGGTGGCGGCCATGGGGTCCCCCTGGGCGAGGCTCGGGTCGGCGATGTCTACGCATGATAGACAGATGCCTTCCGTGGTTCAACTACAGTGGTGCCATGGCCCGCAAGGTCGGACTCGAGCGCGACGACGTGATCACCGCCGCCCTCGCCGTGCTCGACGAGGCCGGACCCGCCCATCTCACCCTGCGGGCCGTCGCCGACCGTCTCGGCGTGCGGGCCCCCTCCCTGTACAGCCACGTCGACGGCATAGACGGCCTGCGCCGCCTCCTGGCCGTCACCGTCACCCGCCAGTTCGGCGAGGCCCTGGGGCGCTCGGTCATGGGCCGCAGCGGCGACGACGCCCTCGAGGCCTTCGCCCGCACCTACCGGCGCTGGGCCCTCGATCACCCCGGCCGCTACGAGCTCACCCTGTTGCCCCTGACCGAACCCGCCGAGCGGCGCGCCGCGGGACGGGCCGCCTACGACGCCCTCAACGCCGTGCTCGCCGGTTACGGCCTCACCGGCACCGACGCCGCCCGCGCCGGGCGGGCCCTGCGCGCCGCCCTGCACGGCTTCGCCAGTCTCGAGGCCGCCGACAACCTGGGACGCGACTCCCACGACGCCAGCTTCGAACACCTGGTCCGCCTCCTCGTCGACGGCATCCGCACCGCCAGCGCCACCACCTCCGGGTCCGCCTGAACCGCCCCCGGGCGAGGCGCGTCACGGTCGGGGTGCCACACCACCGATCACCCGGTACAAGCGAGCCAGGAACGCCGCCATCTGCTCACGCGTCACCACCTCCGCCGGCCCGTACCGACCCGGCGCCACACCCGTCGTCACCCCCAA
>RFFY01000789.1 GCA_003697065.1 Actinomyces sp.
CGGCGCAATTCCTCGGCGGCGGGCCGGGCGAGACCCTTCCCGTAGATCTCGCCCTCCTCGTCGACGAGGTCGACGGCATCGCCGGCGACGAAGTCGCCCTCGACCCCACGCACACCGGCGGTCAGCAGGGAGCGACCCCGCTCGAGCGCCGCCCGGGCCCCGGCGTCGGTCACCACCCGGCCCGCCGCCTCGACGGCGAAGGCGATCCACAAGCGGCGCGCCGACAGTCCCACCGGGCGTGGGTGGACGTAGGTGCCCACGGCCTCGCCCGCGACCGCCCGACCCACGACCCCGGGGACAGACGCCCGGGCGATGACCGTGGGGATGCCCGACCAGGCGGCGATCCGGGCCGCGGTGAGCTTCGAGGCCATGCCGCCGCTGCCCCGTCTCGACCCCGCGCCCCCCGCCACCGATGCCACCCGCTCGTCGATCTCGTGGATCTCCTCGATCAGGCGGGCACCGGGATCGAGGCGGGGATCGGCGGTGAGAACCCCGTCGGTGTCGGTCAACAGCACGAGCAGGTCGGCGCCCACCAGGTTGGCGAGAAGGGCGGCCAGGCGGTCGTTGTCGCCGTAGCGGATCTCGTCGTCGGCGATGGCGTCGTTCTCGTTGACGACGGGGACGACACCGAGGTCGAGGAGGCGGCGGAGGGTGGAGCGGGCGTGGAGGTACTGGTGGCGCAGGACGAAGTCGTAGGGCACGAGGAGCACCTGACCGGCGACCAGGCCACGGTCCGCCAGGGCCCGGCGGTAGGCCGACATCAGCACCCCTTGGCCGACGGTGGCGACCGCCTGCAGGGTCGTGACGTCGGTCGGTCGGCGGCTTCCACCGAGGCCCAGCTCGGGGAGGCCGGCGGCGATGGCGCCCGACGAGACGATCACCGCCCGGTCACCCTGGCGGCGGAGGCGGGCGACCTCGGCGCACAGATTCTCGACGGCCGTCCAGACCACCGCGCCCTCGTCGTCGGTGATCGACGAGGTGCCGATCTTGACGACCACGGTGCGGGTCATCGGCGCCTCCGGTTCACGCGTCGACCACCAGGTCGTCGTCGTGGTATTCGAAGGCGAAGTCGCCGATGGTGACCAGGTCGCCGTCACGGGCGCCGGCGCGACGGAGGGCACGGTCGACCCCGAGGGTGCGCAGGCGCTGCTGGGCGTAGTCGAGGGCCTGGGGGTCGGTGAGATCCGAGAGGGCCACCGCCCGACGGGCCGA
>RFFY01000790.1 GCA_003697065.1 Actinomyces sp.
GGGGGTGGTGCCGGGTCGCTGCGCACACCTGTAGCGAACATGTGTTCGAGTGTAGCCACCCTGTGTGACAAGGTCACCCGAGCGACGGGGAAGCCGCGAAAAAAGTTCGGGCGGGCCGGGGGACGAGGGCGCCCTACGGGCCGCCCGCGCCACCTGCGCCGCCCCCGCCGCCGGCGCCGCCGACCCTGCCCGGGCAGAGGCTCGGCCCCCTGTGGGCCCGGGTGGGCGGGGCGGGACCCGGGGGATCTTCCTGTTGCACGGCCTGGTGTCGACCGGGGACGTGTTCGGTGCGGCCTTCGACCGACCCGCCGCCGGCCGCCGTCTCGTCGTGCCCGACCTGTTGGGCTTCGGCCGCTCGCTCGACGAGGGACGCGGCGCCTTCACCCTGGCCGACCATCTCGACGCCCTCGACGAGGTGGCGGCCCGCACCGGCCTCTTCGACACCCGGCCCCTGGTGGTGGGCGCCCACTCGCTCGGCTCGTCGCTGGCGTTGCACTGGGCCCGCCGTCACCCCGGCCGGGTCGACGGGATCGTGTGCTGGGGTGCGCCGGTGTACCGCGACGCCGAGGCCGTGCGGGCGCGCCTGAGGGCGAACCTCATGACCCGCCTGTTCGTGCTCGACACCCCGTGGGCGCGTCGGGCCTGCGCCCTCAACTGCCGCCATCGGCGTGCCGCCGGCTGGTTCGCCGCCGTGACCGACCCGAGCCTGCCGGTGCCGGTGGCCCGGGCCGCCTCCCTGCATACCTGGCCCGCCTACCGCGACGCCCTGCGCCACCTCGTCCTCGAGGTCGACTGGGCCCGCCTCCTCGACCCGCCGGGACCGCCGGTGCGCCTGGTGTGGGGCGACGCTGACCCCGTCGGCGATCGTGACCTGGCCCGGCGCCTGGCCGCCGACCGCCCCCGGGTGACGGTCGCCGTCGTTCCCGGCGCCGACCACCACCTGCCTCTCGCCCACCCCGAGGTGTGTCTGGCCCACCTCCGGGAGCTCACCGCCGGGGCCACCACCCGGGCTCTCACGCCCCGGTAGGTCAGGGCCGGGCGGCCACCCCGTCAGCCAGCCCACCGCCAGCCAGCCCACCAGCCGGCACACCGCCGGCGGGGCCGTCGAGCTCGCAGAGGCGGTGACGGGAGTCGTCGAGGTTCCCGCGGGCCCAGTCGCGCACCCGTGTCTCCTGGGTGAACAGGACGATCTGACGACCCTCGGCGGCGAGGCGCCGCAGGAGGCGCAGCAGGCCCTCGGCCCGCCGGTCGTCGGCGTGGGCGGTGATCTCGTCGAGCAGGAGCGGGCACGGCTCGGCCCCCTGAGTCAGGTGCTCGACGAGGGCGACCCGTAGGAGCAGGTACACCTGTTCGGCGGTCCCGTGGGACAGGAGGGTGGCCACCTGGAGATCGCCGTCGTCGGGGCCGACGCGCACCTCGAGGGTGGCGGGGTCGACGGCGACCCGCGTGTAGCGCCCGTCGAACACGAGGGGCAGCCAGGCCTCGAGTGTGCTCCTCAGGTGGGGGGCGATGTCGCGGTGCACCCGCTCCTGGGCCTCCTGCAGGAAGTTCCTGGTGAGCTGGAGCACCTGGCGCAGGCGCTCGACGCGGGCGAGTTCGTCTTCGGCGGCGGCGAGCTTCTCGCGGGCGGCGGGGAGGTCGGTGGCGTCGCGGCTGCGTTCGGCGAGTCGACCCTGGACCCGGTCGGCCTCCGCCTCGAGACGGTCGAGCCGTTCGGTGAGGGCGGCGGCTTCGGCGGCGAGCTCGGCGCTGCCGCGTCCGGGCCGGGGGGTCAGCTCGGCGGCGGTGTCGGGGTCGAGGGAGGCGACGGCTTCGAAC
>RFFY01000791.1 GCA_003697065.1 Actinomyces sp.
CCGCCGAAGAGCACCTCGGCCGCCCGTGTCGCCCGGGCCACCTCGGCGGGACCGTGCACCAGAGCCGTCACCTCGTCGGCGAGGCGACGCTGGGCCAGGCGCTTCTCGGGCGCCTCCCGGTGGCGGCCCATCACCTCGGCGACCTCGTCCACCTCGCAGAAGGTGAGCTGGAGCAGGAAGCGCTCGACGTCGGCGTCGTCGACACGCAGGAAGTACTGGTGGAACTCGTAGGGCAGGGTCCGCCGTGGGGACAGCCACACCGCCCCCTCGGCCGTCTTGCCGAACTTCTGGCCGTCGGAGCGGGTCACGAGGGGCACGGTCAGGCCGTGGACGCGCGCACCGGACTTGCGACGGATGAGGTCGATGCCGGCGGTGATGTTGCCCCACTGATCGGATCCGCCGATCTGCATCTCGCAACCCAGGCGCTCGTGGAGGGCCCAGAAGTCGTGGGCCTGCAGGAGCATGTAGCTGAACTCGGTGTACGACAGGCCGTGTTCGGAGGCGAGGCGGGTCCGGATCGACTCCTTGGCCAACATGGTGTTGACCGTCACGTGCTTGCCGACGTCGCGCAGGAAGTCGAGCACACCCACGCCGCTGGTCCACTCGCGGTTGTCGACGAGGACGGCACCGGCGTCGAAGTCGAGCAGGGCCTCGAGCTGGCCGGAGATGGCCGCCAGGTTGCGGTCGAGGGTCTCGGCGTCGAGCAGGTTGCGCTCCTCGGAACGCCCGCTGGGATCGCCGATCATGCCGGTGGCACCGCCGGCCAGCGCCACCGGTCGGTGACCGAAGCGCTGGAAGCGGCGCAGGGTGAGCAGGGGCACGAGGTTGCCGACGTGGAGACTGTCGGCGGTGGGGTCGAAGCCGCAGTACACCGTGATCGGACCGGCGGCCAGACGCTCGACCAGGGCCGTCTCGTCGGTGTGGTCGTGGACGAGGCCGCGCCGGCGCAGATCGGCGAGAACGGCGGCGCCGTCGCCGCTCATGACCCGCCTCCGCTGGATCCGTCGCAGCTCATGTCCGGCCACGCCGGCGACTTCTGGCTCGTCAGCGGAGCCACACTCAAAGTGGACCCGGCCCGACGCGACCCCCGAATCCCCCGGCACTATTTCCGCATGAAGGACGGAGTGGAGAAGCCTATCGGCCAGTGGAACCAGTACGAAATCATCTGTAAGGGCGACACG
>RFFY01000792.1 GCA_003697065.1 Actinomyces sp.
GACGGTCCGGCGCGCCCCGTCGGCATCGGCGCCCGCCACCAACCCCAGCAGTTCACCCTCGACGGCCTCGGTTCCGGCCCGTCCCGCGGCCTCGACCAACACGTCCGCGGTCTCGGCGTTCAGCCGACCCTCGGACAACGCCTCGGTGACCGCCGGCATCTCCCCGAGCACCGCGGCGCGTTTCTTGGCCCGCCGCGCTTCACGCTCGGAGCACCCCGAGATCGTCTTCCACGACGACACCCCATCGGCGCCGGCATCACCCAAAGCATCGACGGCCGCGGCCAGGCGCACCTCGGCCGCCGCGACGGCCGTCTTCAGTCCCGCCAGCGCCTCCATGGCCGCCACCAGATCGCGGCGACCCCACCCCGCACCCGGCATCTTCGCCACCACGTCCGCCGCGGCCGCGAGGCGCGCCACCACCTCCCCGACCCCCACCGTCTCCCCGACGGGCGTCGCCTCGCCTCGGGTGGGCGCCTCGAGAACCGTACCGAACATGTGTACGACACTAGGGAGGGGGTGTGACATTCTCCGCCCGCATCGCGGTCACGAGGTCAAGATGCTGCACCCGGTCGCGAGAGGGAGTCGGCCCGGGCGGGCAACCCAGGCGGAAGGAAGAGACGATGATTGGCCCGTGCACGACTGCACAACCAACCACGACCAACTTCGACGAGACCCGCGCGGACGACGGCGACGAGCTGTGTGGCGCGTAGCCGACTCGGCGAACCGGTTGGTCGCCGCGGCGAGCGGGCGCGAAGGCGGCGGTCCTCGCTGTGGTGCTGGTCCTGCTGACGCCCGCCGTGCTCGAGGCGAAATCGGCCGTCTTCACCGTTTACGGTACGGTCTGCCAGATCAAGGTGTCCGGCTTCGAGTACTGGGGCCGAGCGGCCTCTTCCACGCGCGATCACACGGCGGACTGCTCGTACATCCGTACGCGCGTCCGCTACAAGGACTCCTCGAACAACTACAACTATCTCACCGGTTCATGGACCCTGAACGAGTACACGCGAAAGGTGGCCGGGTGGGGTACCGACTGGGACTGGGCGTCCGGGGGCGGCAACGGCGTGAGCACCTGGTACACCGTGGTCCGGTGACCCGGTCGGCCCCGGCCGGAGCCACCCCCGGCCGCTGGGGGGCCGCCGCTTCGCTGTTGGTGTGTCTCGCCCTGCTCGGTGCCTCGTGCGCAGCATCCGGAGGTGGTCAGGGGTCCGACGGCGACGAACTGCGTCAGGCGAGGCAGTTCGTCGAGGAGGCGCTCGCCGGCTCGTCGCCGGAGGCGGTGGCGGCGCTCGGCGACGGGTTCGTCACACGCGCAGAGCTCGAAGCGGGGGCGGCCAGGTTCCGCTCGTGTGTGAGCGAAGCGGGGGCGGGTGAGCTGGCGGTCACCTTCGACGAGACGACCGCGGAGCTCGGCTACGACCTCGATACCGGAACTTCCGATGCCGAGGTCGCCGAACAGCGTCTCGCCGCCTTCGATGCCTGTCATCAACGTGAGATGCTGGCGCTCGAGGCCCAATGGGATCTGCAGCATGCGATGAGCCCCGATCAGAAGCGACGACTGGGCGAGGCGATGGTGGCGTGTCTCCAGGCGGGAGGTGAGACGGTGACGGACTGGCCCGGAGGCGAGGTGACGGATGCCGCGCTCGAATCCCGCTGCTACGACGAGGCCGTCGCTGGCCTGGGAAGCGCCGGATGATCCCCCGGGAAGGAGGACCGGGCCTGCGGCTCCCCCCGGCGGGCAGTAGCTCCGGGGAGGCGTGACCGTGCGCGTCGCCGGGTGTGTCGCCCTGGCGGTCGCCGCCGCGGCGGCCGCCGTCGGTGCCGTGGCGCTCACCCGTCTACCGTCCCCCGATCTGGGTGAGTTCGATCCCGTGGAGCCGATCGTGGCGGCCCCGGTGGAGATCGAGGACGATCTGGCCCGTCCTGTCGACCTGGAGCTGACCTGGACCCCGCTCGCCGGTCCGGTCTCTCCGGGCGCGTCGGGGGTGATCACCGACTGGTTCGCGAACGAGGGCACCCGCCTCGAGCACGGTTCGCCCGTGTACGCCGTCGACGGTGGGGTGGTGAGCGCCTTCGCCACGCCGACTCCCTTGTGGCGGGCGCTGGCCCGTGGCGACCGTGGAGCGGACGTCGATGCCGCCGCCGCCGGGTTGGAGGCGCTGGGCTACGAGGTCGGCAGCCGCGCCCCGGGTGACCCCGTCGGTCGTCGCCTCGCCGACGCGTTCCGGGAGTACGCCGACGATCACGGGCTGCCGCGCACGGGCGTCTTCGACCCCGCCTACCTGGTGTGGCTGGGCACCCCCGATGTCGTCGTGGGTGCGCCCCTGTACAGGATCGGCCAGCCGGCACCCCCGGCCGGGGTCGATCTGTTCGCCCCGGTGCCTCGCCTGACAGCGGTACAGGTGCGCGATGCGCAGGACCCGGCGGGAGGATCCAGGGACTCCGGCCTCGCGACCGACGAGCAGGCCTGGGTGGTGCGTGTGGGCGAGACGGCGGTTCCGCTCGACCTGCTCGGCGAGGGGGCGCCCGAGGCGCTCGAGGAGGTGGCCGGCGCCGTACCGGCCGGGGCCCCGTCGGCCGAGGCGGTGCTGGCGCTGTCGCGGCCCCGCACCCTCCAGATCGTGCCGTCGGCTGCCCTCGTGGAGGGTCCAGCAGGTGTGTGTGTCGTGGCCCCGGACCGACGGACCACGACGGTGCGGATCGTCGGCGGTTCGATCGGCCAGGTCCTCGTCGACGGCGAACTACCCGATCGCCTGGTGGTCAACCCGCATCTCGCCTGGCTCGAGCCGCCCGCATGTTGATCCTCGACGCCGTCTCCTTCGCCTACCCCGGGGGGCCGCGGCTGTTCGACGATCTCACTGCCGCCTTCGCCTGCGACGGTGAGATCGTCGGGATCGCCGGCCCTTCCGGGTCGGGCAAGACGACCCTGTTGGCCCTGATCGGCGGTCTGCTGGAGCCCGACTCCGGGCGTGTGCTCGTCGACGGCGTCCCGACCCACCGTCGTGCCGAGACCTTTGCGTGGGTCTTCCAGACGAATGCGCTCCTGGGTCACCGCTCGGCTCTGGACAACGTGATGCTGCCCCTGGTGTTGGGCGGTGCGGAGCGGTCGGAGGCTCGGTCCACGGCCCGGGGCCTCCTCGATGCGGTGGACCTCGGGGAGACGGCCTCGCGGCGGGTGCGGAGTCTGAGCGGGGGAGAACGCCAACGCCTGGCTCTGGTTCGAGCTCTCGCTCAACGACGACCCCATCTGCTGGTCGACGAGCCCACGGCCCAACTCGACCGGCGGACGGCGCAGAGCCTGATCGACCACCTTCGCGTGGCGCGGGAGTATCAACGCCTGACCGTGATCGTGTCGCACGACCCGGCGGTGTGGGACTGCTGTGACCGGGTCCTCGCCTTGCAGCCCGGCGGCCTCGGGCCGCTCGACGGTGATGGGTGCTGACACGCCATGAGAGCCGGCCGCGTGGGGGTGTTGATCCGCGAGGGGTTGGCGCAGTCGAGAGGCCGGTCGCTCGGCGGCATGATCGCTCTGTTCCTCGCGGTGTCGGCCCTGTCGACGGCTGGTCTGGCGGAGGTCCGGGCCTTCGACCGGGCGGTCGACCAGTCGGAGGCGTTCGCCGAACGGGGCGGCTGGACGGTCGAGATCCTCCCTCGCGACGACGCCGAACCCTTCGCGCACGGCCCCTGTGCCGCCCTCGGGAGACTCGAAGGCGTGTCCGACGTGCTGGAGGTCGAAGCCGGCCGTTTCCTGGAGCCGGTGCGCGATCCCACCAACGCCCTCGTCGTCTACAGGGTGTGGCCCGGCCGGCTGGCCACGGACCCCGACACCGCCGGGGGTCGGGCCGAGTGGTGGTCGTCACCGCTGGCGGTCGCCGTCGCGGGAGCGGCTGCGACCGACGAGTTGGGGACCCGGGTCCCCGACACGGTGGGGATCGTGTCCGAGAGCGGGATCCAGCGTGTGGCCGTCTGGGGTGCGGTGGCGTCCGAGCCCCGTTTCGAGCGCTTCTCCCGGGCCCTTCTCGTGTCCGCCGCTCCCACCGAGGTCTGGAGCTGCCTCGTCGAGCTGGAGCCCTGGGCGTACGGGTCCTTGCCGGGTGGGACCCTGGTCGCTCTCGCGGGTCTCTCCGGCGGCGACGTCGTCCACCGGCCGCTCCTGGCTCGAGGCGACGTCTCGACCCCGGGTGAGAGCTGGCGCCACCGCTCGAGCCGGTTCGCGGGCCTTGTCGCGGCATCGGCCCTGGTGCTGCTGGCCTGGGTCGGGCTGGCGGCCCGTCGCCACGACCAGGCGGTCTATCGGATCCTGTCGGTGTCCGGCCCCGAGCGCCTCCTGATCGCCCAGGTCGAGGCGTCGACCATCCTCGTTCCCGCTCTCGTCGTGTCGGGGTGGGTGATCGTCGTCGCCGGATGGCTCGCCGGCGACAGCAGACCGGCTGTCATGCTCGGCCTGCTCCAGGCGCTCGTCGCCTGCGCCCTCGTGCTCGCCGCGGCACCGCCGGCCGTACTGGCCCTGCGGCGCCGCGCCACCCACGACCTCCTGCGGGCCCCTTGACCCTCCGACGGGTGCCCCCCGCCGACCGCCGAGCGACGACCGGCGACCGGCGCCGCGGCGGCGGTGTGCCCCCTCGCGCGGGGCGCACTAGGGTCGGCGCCATCGGGAGTGTCTGAGCCAGGAGAAGCACCATGAAGACACGGGCCGCCGTGCTGCACGACGTCGGACAGGACTGGAGCGTCGAGGAGATCGAGCTCGATCCGCCCAAGGCCGGCGAGGTGCTGGTCAAGACCAAGGCGGCGGGCCTGTGCCACTCCGACGAGCACCTCGTCACCGGCGACCTGGCTCCCCCCACCGCCGTCATGGAGGAGATGGGTCTGCCCTCCATGTTCCCCATCATCGGTGGCCACGAGGGTTCCGGTGTCGTGCTCGAGGTGGGCGAGGGCGTGACCCACGTCCAGCCCGGCGATCACGTGTCGGTGTCGTTCATCCCCTCGTGCGGACGGTGCCGCTGGTGCTCGAGCGGGATGCAGAACCTCTGCGACCTCGGGGCCCAGACGATGGTGCCGGGGATGATCACCGACGGGACCTTCCGCCATCACAGCGCCGACGGCAAGGACCTCGGCACCATGGCCAAGCTCGGGACCTTCGCCGAGCACATGGTCGTGTCGGCCGACTCCCTCATCAAGGTCGAGCCCGACCTGCCCTTCATCCCCGTCGCCCTCGTGTCGTGCGGCGTCGCCACGGGGTTCGGCTCGGCGGTGAACCGGGCCGGCGTGAAGCCCGGTGACACCACCGTCGTCGTCGGGTGCGGCGGTATCGGGATGAACGCCGTGCAGGGCGCCAGGGTCGCCGGGGCCAAGCACATCGTCGCCGTCGACCCCGACGAGTTCAAGCGGGAGAAGGCCGGTGAGTTCGGCGCCACCCACACCGCAGCCTCCCTCGAGGAGGCCCTCGGACTCGTCACCGACCTCACCTGGGGCCAGATGGCCGACAACCTGGTCCTGTCGCCGGGCCTGGTCACCGGCGACATGATCCAGCCGGCCATCCAGCTCATCCGCAAGGGCGGCACGGCGGTGGTCACCGGCCTGTCCAACGTCTTCGCCGAGGACGTCAAGCTCAGCCTCTTCGAGCTGGCCATGCAGAACAAGACCCTGGCCGGGTCGATCTTCGGCTCCGGGAACCCCCGCGCCGAGGTGCCCCACCTGCTCAAGATGTACCAGGCGGGCCAGCTCAAGCTCGACGAACTGGTCACGCGCACCTACACCCTCGACGAGATCAACCAGGGCTACGAGGACATGCGCACCAACAAGAACATCCGCGGTGTCATCGTCTTCGAGGACTGACCCCGACCCGGTTCCGGCGGGGTCGCCACCGGCGGCCCCGCCTGCCACCGACCCGGCGGCCGTCGTCGCCGCTCTCGACGGCGCCGCCGTCGTCGGTCGCCGCCGCGAGCTCGAGCTCGTGGTGGCGGCCCTGGCCGCCGGTCGCCACGTGCTGCTGGAGGGCCCGCCCGGCACGGGCAAGTCCACCCTGCTGCGCGCCGTCGCCGCCGCCTCGGGAACGGCCTTCGTGTTCGTCGAGGGCAACGCCGAGTTGACCCCGGCCCGTCTGGCGGGCCAGTTCGACCCGGCACGCGTCCTCGACGAGGGCTACGGGCCCGACACCTTCGTCGACGGTCCCCTCACCGCGGCCCTGCGGGCCGGGGCCCTGCTGTACGTCGAGGAGCTGAACCGGGTCCCCGAGGAGACGATCAACCTCCTCGTGACCGTCATGTCCGAAGGCGAGCTCCACCTGCCCCGGGTCGGGGTGGTCCACGCCGCCGACGGCTTCCGTCTCGTGGCCGCCATGAACCCCTTCGACAACGTCGGCACGGCCCGTGTGTCGTCGGCGATCTACGACCGCATCTGCCGGATCGTCATGGACTACCAGGACGCCGACGACGAGACCGCCATCGTCGGTGCCCGCACGGCGGCGCCGCCGGGCCTGCTCGTGGGGCGGGCCGTGGCCGTCACCCGGGCCACCCGCGACCATCCCGAGATCCGGGTGGGCTCGTCGGTGCGCGGCGCCATCGACCTCGTCGAGGTGGCGCTCCGCCTGGCCGAGCTCCGCGGCCGCTCGCCCCTCGACCCCGGCGTGGGTCTCGATGCCGCTCTCGTCGCCCTCTCGGGGCGGATCCGGCTCCACGAGGGCGGCGACCGCCGGCCCGAGGACGTGGTGACCGAACTGTGGGAGGCGGTGCTGGCGGCCGAGCACTCGGCCCCGCCCCTGCCCGGCGACGACGCTGACGGGCACGACGACGGGGGAAAAGCCCCGGCCCCGGACGGGGCGACACCGGCACACCCCTGACCCTCGAGGGCGACGAGGCAGCGGGCGAACTGGCCGAGGAGCGGCGCTCGACCACGTCCCGGCGCCAGCTCGCCCGCCGCCCGGGCTTCGAGGCGGTGAGTCCGGCGGTGGGCGAGATCGACGAGGATGCCGTGGCCGAGCTCGGCGGCACCGATCCCGACGCCGCCCTCACCCTGCTGGCCGAGATGGTCACCGCCACCGACCGGCGCCTGGCGCGCCTGGCGGCGCGCCTGGCGGGCCGTCTCGTGCTCGAGGTGGCCCGCACGGGAAAGGCGGCGGGCCGGGGGATCGGGCGCCTGCGCAGTCTCCCGGCCGACCGCGGCGAGGGCGACCTCGACCTCGACGCCAGCGTGGACGCCCTCGTGACGTCCCGGGCCGGCGGCGTCGCCCCCGGGCTGGACGAGTTACGGGTGCGGGGGTGGCGGCGACCCGACACCGCCGTGTGCCTCGTCGTCGACCGCAGCGGCTCGATGGGTGGGGAGCGCCTGGCCGCCGCCGCCGTGGCGGCCGCCGCCTGCGCCCTGCGGGCACCGCGCGAGTGGGCCTGCCTGGTGTTCGCCGACCGGATCCTGGCCGTTTCGTCCCTCGACCGGCCCCGGCCGGCGGCGGCCGTCGTCGACGACCTGCTGCGTCTGCGGGGTCGGGGCACCACCGACCTGGCCGGCGCACTGTCGGCGGCGGCCGACCAGCTGGCCCGCGCCTCGGCCCGGCGTCGCATCACCGTGGTGCTGTCGGACTGCCGGGCCAACGCCGGCGTCGACCCCGTCCCCGTCGCCCGGACCCTCGACGAGCTGATCGTGCTGGCACCCGCGGACGACGCCGTCGAAGCGGGCGAGTTCGCGGCGGCGACGGGGGCCCGCCTCGCCGCCCTGACCGGCCCCACCGACGTCGCCCGTGCCCTCGCCGTCACCCTCGGCGGGCTCCGGGCGTGACCGGCGTCACC
>RFFY01000137.1 GCA_003697065.1 Actinomyces sp.
CCTCGGAGGTGTCGACGAGGCGGAGATCCGGACGCATGGCCCCATCATGACGCATCGGAGGCGGTGCCGTCGCCCACCACCGCGACGGGGCCGGCGTCGAGCGGCCGGGCCGGGATCCCGGCGGAGCGGGCGGGGCTCAGACGGTGACGCCCAGCAGGGCGGCGGCGTCGGTCACCCCGTGGCCGCGGCGCACCGCCTCGTCGATCGCCTCGAGGGCCCCGGGGGTGTCGAGATCGTCGTCGAGGCGCCGACGCACCTCGTCCAGCAGCCCGGGGGCGGTGGGACCGTCCCGGCCGGCCCGCCAGCGAGCCAGACGTGTTGCCGCCCGGTCCAGATCGGCGGGGTCCCAGTCCCAGGTCCGGCGGGGGTGGCGGGCGAGGATGGCGAGACGTACCGCGCAGCCCTCGTAGCGGGCCAGGAGATCGCCCACGAAGACCAGGTTCCCCGCCGACTTCGACATCTTCTCGCCGTCGATGCGCACCAGGGCCGGGTGGTACCAGTGGGCGACGACGGGCCGCCCGACGACGGCGTCCTGCATGGCCTTGACGCAATCGTGGTGGGGCCAGACCAGGTCGGCGCCGCCCACGTGGAGGTCGATGCGGTCCCCGAGCTCGCGGCGCGACATGGCGGCGCACTCCACGTGCCAGCCGGGGCGTCCCGGACCCCACGGCGAGTCCCAGGCGGGTTCCCCCGGCCGGGAGGGGCGCCACAGCACCGGGTCGAGGGGGTCGCGGCCGGGCGGCAGGTCGTCGGGAGAGGCGGCGCCGTCGGCGAGGTGGCGCTCGAGCAGCTCAGGACGGGCGAGCCCGCTGACGGGTCCCCGTCCCCCGGTGAGGCCGGCGAGATCGAGGCGCACGACCCCCGTCTCGTGGTAGGCGTCACCGGACTCGAGCAGCTCGTGCACGAGGCCGCGGACGTCGGCGATCGCCCCCGAGGCCCGCGGTTCGGACCAGGGGTCGAGGCAGCCGAGGGCGGCCATGTCGGCGTCGAAACGGGCCAGCTGGCCGTAGGCGAGGTCGAGGTGGTGCACACCCCGCCGGCGGGCGGCGGCGAGGATGTCGTCGTCGACGTCGGTGATGTTGCGCACCAGGTGCACCGTGTGACCCCGGTCGCGCAGACGCCGCACGAGTACGTCGACGGCGACATAGGTGGCGGCGTGGCCGAGGTGGGTGGCGTCGTAGGGGGTGATCCCGCACACGTAGACCCCGACGGTGCCGGTGGCTTCCAGGGCGACCGGCCGGCCCCGGGCGGTGTCGAAGAGACGCAGGGATGAGGCGGCGACCGGGGCGGTCACGTCACGGCGACGTCCGGTCCCACGCCCCCGCCGACACCGTCGTCGACGTCGTCGTCACCGTGTCGGGTCCCGTCGACGGGTGCGGCGGTGACGGGGGCGGCGGATCCGGCCACCCCCGAGGCGTGGCCACCGCCGGAGACGGCCACGGCGTGGTCGGGGATTCCGGTGAAGCGCACGGCCACCCGGGTGCGGTAGCGCACGTTGAGCTGGAGGAGCACGGCGGTGAAGGCCTCGATGGCGGTGGCGTTGGAGAGCTCGCCGGCGTCGAGGGGGCGCAGACCCGGCACCCGCGACACGATGGCCGCCACCGTCTCGGTGGCGTGGGGATGATCCGAACAGATGAGGATGTCGCTTTCGACGTCGCGTTCGAGATCGGCGAGGGCCTTGGCCGGGACGTGGTGGAAGGCGGCGGCGATGTAGGCGTCGCGGATCTCGGCCTGGACGCTGGCCGACACCGATCCCCGGGGCGGGACCAGGGGCTGGAACTCGCGCCCGACCTTCGACAGGGCATTGGACATGCAGATGACGACCTTGCCGTGGAGCTGGTCGGCGACCGAGGCGGCCGTCTCGGCGGCGGCGTTCCACGGGGTGGCGATCACGACGACCTCGGCGGAGGCGGCGCCGTGGTTGTCGGCGGCCTCGATGCGCAGGTCGCGGTCGGGCCAGGCGTCGACGATGACGTCGCGGGCCTCCATGGCCCGGTACTTGGAACGCGAGCCGACGATCACCTCGTAGCCCACATCGGCGAGGCGGGCAGCCAGGGCGCTGCCGGCCGGGCCCGTCGCCCCGAGGAGTCCGATCTCGGCGATCTGCATCCCCGTACGGTACCGCCCGGCACATGCGGCGTCACTGTCCGGACATTTCCGCCGGTGCGGTGCAGGCGGGACATGTCGCCCTCGCCCGGGCTCGCCTATCGTCGGCGGCGCCCCCAGGGGCACCGCATCCCGCCCCCCCCGACCCGAGGAGACGACGTGGGCCTGCTCGACGGCAAGAAGATCGTCATCACCGGAGTGCTGACCGACGCCTCCCTCGCCTTCGGCGTGGCCCGCCTGGCCCAGGCCGAGGGCGCCGAGATCGTCCTCACCGGCGCCGGTCGCGGCCTGCGCCTCACCGAGCGCACGGCCCGCAAGCTGGCGACCACCCCCGACGTGATCGAGTTCGACGTCACCCGCCCCGAGCACGCCACCGCCCTGCACGACACCCTCGCCGAGCGCTGGGGACGGGTCGACGGGGCCCTGCACGCCATCGGCTTCGCTCCCGAGTCCTGCCTGGGTGGCAACTTCATGGCCGCCCCGTGGGACGACGTCAAGGTCGCCCTGGAGATCTCCGCCTACTCCCTCAAGCTCCTCGCCGACGCCGTCGTGCCTCTCATGACCGAAGGAGGCAGCATCGTCGGGCTCGACTTCGACGCCACCCGGGCCTGGCCGGCCTACGACTGGATGGGCGTCGCCAAGGCCGCCCTCGAGTCGACCAACCGCTACCTCGCCCGTGAGCTGGGCCCGCGGGGCATCCGGTGCAACCTCGTCGCCGCCGGTCCGGTCAAGACGATGGCGGCCCGCTCGATCCCGGGCTTCGCCGCCTTCGAGGACGTGTGGAGCGAACGGGCCCCGCTGGGCTGGGACGTGACCGACGGCGAGCCGGTGGCGCGGGCCTGCGTGGCCCTCCTGTCGGACTGGTTCGGCGCCACCACCGGCTCGATGATCCACGTCGACGGCGGCTACCACGCCATGGGCGCCTGAACCCCGCGCCGGCGCGGGTCGGCCACGGGCGACGGGTGAACCCCGCGCCCGCGCGGGTCGGCCACGGGCGACGGGCTCAGGCCCCGGCGTCCCCGGCCCGGTCGGTCTCGTCGGTGATGTCGCCCACCAGGGCCTCGAGCACGTCCTCGAGGGTCACCATGCCCAGGGGTCGGCCGGAGGCGTCGCGCACGAGGGCGATGTGACGGCGTTGGCGACGCATCAGGCGCAGGACGTCGCGCAAAGACAGGTCGGGCGCCACCACCAGGAGGCGACGGATGGCCTCCAGGGGCACGGGGTCGTCGTGGGCGTCGGCGGGAAGGCGCAGCAGGTCCTTCACGTGCACGAAGCCGACGACGTCGTCGGGGCCCGCCCCCGTCACCGGTAGGCGGGTGTGGCCGGTACGCGCCATGAGAGCCTCGACCTCGGCCACCGGCGTCGACCGCGACACCGTCACCATGGCGTGACGCGGCACCATGATCGAAGCGGCCGTGCGGGCGCGGAAGTCGAGGGCGCCCGCCAGCAGCTCGTGCTCGGTCGGTTCGATGACCCCCTCGGCCCGGGCGCCGGCGAGCAGGGTGCGGAACTCGCGCACGGTCAGGGTCGTGCCGATCTCGTCGACGGGCTCGAGACCCAGGAGGCGCACGATGGCCGCCGCCGTGCCGTTGAGGAAGGCGATGAGCGGTCGCAGGGCTCGGACGAAGACCCGGTGGGCCGGGACCAGGAGCCGGGCGACGCGTTCGGGGCCGGCGATGGCGACGTTCTTGGGCACCATCTCACCCAGCACCATGTGGGCGGTCACCACGATGGCGAGGGCCACGGCGAAGGCCAGGGGGTGGCGCGAGCCCTCGGGCAGCACGGTGACGGCGTCGACGACCCCCTCGAGCAGGTGGGCGACCGCCGGTTCCGCGACATAGCCCAGGCCCAACGACGCCATGGTGATCCCGAGCTGGGCCCCGGCGAGCTGGGGCTGGATGTCGCGGGCGGCCGCCAGGGCCAGGCGGGCCCGCCGGTCGCCGCTGTCGGCCAGGTTCTCGAGCCGGGCCACCCGGGAGGCCACCAGGGCGAACTCGACGGCGACGAAGAAGGCATTGGCCACCAGCAGGCCCACGGCCACGACGAAGGCCGTCACGAGCCGGTCTCCGCGGCGTCGGTGGGGGGCGCCACCACCCGGATGGAGGCGATGCGGAGGCGGTCCATGGCCACGACCTCGAGACGCCAGCCGTCGACCTCGACCATCTCGCCCGGTTCGGGGATGTGGCCGAGACGGGCGAGAACGAGCCCGGCCAGGGTCTCGTAGTCGCCCTCGGGCATCTCGAAGCCCGTCGCCTCGCGGACCTCGTCGGGGTGCAGCGACCCGGGCACGATGGTCGAGCCCCGGGCCTCGGCCCGGGTGAACACCGCCGAGGGCACGTCGTGCTCGTCGTCGATCTCGCCGACGAGCTCCTCGAGGATGTCCTCGAGGGTGATGATCCCCGCCGTGCCCCCGTGTTCGTCGACGACAACGGCCATCTGGGAACCGCCGTCGCGCAGCTCCACGAGCAGCTCGTCGAGCTCGCGGGTCTCGGGAACGGCGAGCACGGGCGCCATGAGGGCCGAGACCGCCACCCCGGCCCGGTCCTCGGGGGGCACACCGAGCACCGACTTGACGTGGACGATCCCCACCACGTCGTCGAGGTTCTCGCCGACGACGGGGAAGCGGCTGTGGCCCGTGCGGGCGGCCAGTTCGACGAGGTCGGCGGCGGTGGCGTCGACGCTGACGGCATCGACCTCGACCCGGGGGACGAGAGCGTCGGCGGCCGTCTTGTCGGCCAGACGGATCGAGCGGGTCAGCAGGCTCGCCTCACCGGCGTCGAGGACACCCTCGGCCTCGGACTGGCGGATCAGGGACTCGAGCTCGTCACGGTCGGGGGTGGTCTCGAGCTCCTCCCGGGGTTCGATGCCCATGGCCCGCACGACGGCGTTGGCCGCCCGGTCGAGGAAGGCGACCAGGGGTCGGGCCAGTATCCCGTAGACGGCCACGGGCCGGGCGAGGGCCACGGCCGTGCCGTAGGGCCGGCTGGTCGCCACCGCCTTGGGGACGAGCTCGCCCATGACCATCTGGACGACGGTGGCGATGGCCAGGGCCAGCCCCACCGACACCTGGGGAGCGGAGGCGTCGACGAAGCGCTCGACGAGGGGCTCGATCACCCGGGCCACGGTGGGCTCGGCCAGGAAACCGAGCACCAGAGAGGTGATGGTGATCCCGAGCTGGGCGCCCGAGAGGTGATACGAGAGACGCTCGAGGAGGCGGGCGACCGCCCGCGCCCCGCGGCGTCCCTCGGCGGCCCGGCTCGCCACGCGGCTGCGGTCGACGGCCACCAGGGCGAACTCAGCCGCCACGAACACGGCGTTGGCGGCGACCAGGGCCGAGGCGGCCAGTAGGCGTAGGGCGGTGTCGATCGTTCCTCCCGACTCGGACCGATGACGCCGACTCGGACCGCCAACCCTAGCGTTGGGCGGGTGAGCGCCGGCGACCTACCACCGATCCCCGAGATCGCCCCCGACCGGGGACGGGGCTGGCTGCGTCGCATCGCCCCGGTCGTGGTCCGCCAACGTCGCGGTTTCGCCGTGGGCATCGCCGCCGGCCTCGTCGCCACCGCGGCCAGCGTCGGGGTTCCCGTGGTGGTCGGCCGCGGGGTCGACGCCATCGTCGCCGACCGACCGGTGGCGCCCTGGGTGCTCGCCCTGGCGGGTCTGGCCCTGGTGCGTTTCGCCTTCGGCTTCACCTACCGCTACTCCCTGTTCCGGGCGGCTCACCACCTCGAGGCCGACCTGCGCAAGCTCGTCTTCCGCCGCCTGACCGAGCTGTCGTTCTCGTTCTGGGACCGCACCATGAGCGGTCAGGTCATCTCCCGGGCCAACACCGACATCCGCTCCATCCAGCTCCTGTTCGCCTTCGGTCCCCTGGTGGCGATGCAGCTCCTCCTGCTGGTCGTCGCCGTGGGGGTCATGGTGACCATCTCGCCCCTGCTCACCCTGGTCGCCATGGCCCCCCTGCCCCTCGTGTTCGTCGTCGGGTTGCGACTGCGCAACCGGGTGTTCCCCCTGTCGTGGGTGGTCCAGGCGCGCATGGCCGACCTGGCGACCATCGTCGACGAGAACATCCAGGGCGCCCGGGTGGTGCGGGCCTTCGCCCGCGAGGAGGACCAGCTGCGCCACCTCGCCCGGGCCGCCCGTCGCCTGCGCTGGGCGGGCACGGCCCAGGCCGACGCCCGCGCCCGTCACGCCCCCCTCATGGAGGCCCTCCCCCGCCTGGGTCTCGCCCTGGTCCTGCTCGTGGGTGGTCGTCTCGCCATCGACGGGCGCGTCGCCGTGGGCGATCTCGTCACCTTCAACGCCTTCGTGATCATGCTCGCCGCCCCCTTCCGCCTCGTGGGGTTCATCCTCATCCAGTGGCAGAGGGCCTCGGCGGCCGCCCAGCGGGTGTTCGAGATCCTCGACGAACGACCCGAGATCACCGAGCCCGCCCGGCCCCGGGCCCTGCCCCGTCCCCGGGGCCGGGTCGAGTTCCGCCGGGTCCGCTTCGCCTACCCCAGCGGCGACGGCACCCCCGTGCTCGACGGGCTGTCGTTCACCGTCGACGCGGGCGAGACCGTGGCCATCGTGGGCCGCACGGGGTCGGGCAAGTCGACCATCAGCCGCCTCCTCCCCCGCTTCTACGACGTGGACGACGGAGCCGTCCTCGTCGACGACATCGACGTCCGCGACCTCGCCCTGGCCGACCTGCGTCGCGCCGTGAACGTCGTCACCGACGACCCCTTCCTGTTCGCCACCTCGGTGCACGCCAACGTCGCCTACGCCCGGCCCCACCTCGCCGACGACGACCCTGGCGACATCGTGGCGGCGGCCCTCGCCGACGCCGCCGCCGACCGCTTCGTGGCCGAGCTCCCCCGGGGGGTCGACACCGAGGTGGGCGAACGGGGTGCCCTCCTGTCGGGAGGACAACGTCAACGTCTCGCCGTCGCCCGTGCCCTGGTGGCCGACCCCGCCGTCCTCGTCCTCGACGACGCCACCAGCGCCATCGACGTCGCCGTCGAGGCCCTCATCCACGAGGCCCTCCAGCGCCGCCGCCGGGGGCGCACCACCATCCTCATCGCCCACCGCCTGTCCACCATCGCCCTGGCCGACAGGGTGCTCTTCCTCGCCGACGGGCGTCTCGCCGCCGCCGGTACCCACCACGAGCTGCTGGGGCGCGAGCCCCGCTACGCGGCCGTCCTCGCCGACATCGGTCAGGACGAGGCGGGACCGGGTGAGCCGAGCGGGGAGGAGGGCTGATGTTCGGACCGGCGGCCGGCTTCGGGACCGGACCGAGCTCGGTGCAGGCCAACGCCGCCGCCGGGCTCCCCCACGCCGACGTCCCCGGTGACCTGAGACGCAAGGTCGAAAGGGTCCTCGCCGACGAACCCGAGCACGCCGAGCCCCGGGTCACCTGGGACCGTCGCCCCCCCGACGAGGGTCCCTTCGGGCTGTGGCGCTTCCTGCGCCCCCACCGGTGGCGCCTGGCCGGGGCCGTCGCCCTCGTCGCCCTCGAGACCGTCGCCATCCAGCTCGGCCCCGTCCTCACCCAGATCGGCATCGACCGCGGGGTGGTACCCGGCGACGCCCGGGTGCTGACCGGCGCCGCCGCCGCCTATGTCGGTGCCGTCGCGGTGGCCGCGGCCCTCGGCGCCGCCCGGGTCTCGTTCACGGGACGCCTCGGCGAGGCCCTCATGGAACGCCTCCGGATCCGCGTCTTCGCCCACCTCCAGCGCCAGGGCATCGACTTCTTCACCGAGGAGCGGGCCGGGGTGATCCTCACCCGCATGACCTCCGACATCGAGGCCCTGTCGGTGCTGTTCCAGGAGGGCATCGTCAACCTGGCGGTCCAGGTCCTGACCCTGGCGGTCATCACCGTCCTGCTGGTGGTCTACGACCCTCTCCTGGCCCTGCTCACCCTCCTGGTGGCGGTACCCCCCACCCTGGGGCTGTCGTCGTGGTTCCGACGCCGGTCGGCGGCCGGCTACCGCCGTGTCCGCGACCGGATCGCCGACCTGTTGTCGGACCTGCAGGAGTCGCTGGCGGGCATCCGGGTCATCACCGCCCACAACCGCCGCCACCACGACGTCGTCCGTCACGAACAGGTGGTCGACGCCCACCGCGACGCCAACGTCGACGCCTCCCGGGCCAACGCCATCTACGCCCCCGGCAGCGAGGCCATCGGCATCGGTACCCAGGCCGTCCTGCTCGGGGTGGGCGGAGCGATGGTGGCGGCGGGCCGCATCACCGTGGGCGAGCTGGCGGCCTACCTCTTGTTCCTGACCTCGTTCTTCGCCCCCATCCAGGCCCTGGTGCAGCTCTACAACAACTACCAGCAGGGCGGAGCGGCGATCGCCAAGCTCCGCGAGCTGCTGGCCACCGAACCCTCCGTCCCCGAAGCGCCCGCAGCGGTCCCCCTGCCCCCGGTCGAGGGTCGGGTGGAGTTCGACGGGGTGTGGTTCGCCTACCGGCCCGGCGAGCCGGTCCTGCGCGGCATCGATCTCACCATCGAGGCGGGCGAGACGATCGCCTTCGTCGGCGAGACGGGGGCGGGCAAGTCGACCATCGCCAGACTCGTCGCCCGCTTCCACGACGCGAGCGCCGGAGCCGTCCGCATCGACGGCCACGACGTGCGCGACGTCACCCTCACCTCCCTGCGACGCCAGCTCGGCATCGTGCCCCAGGAGCCCTTCCTTTTCGCCGGCACCATCCGCGACAACATCGCCTTCGCCCGTCCCGAGACGCCCGACGACGAGCTGCTGGCCGCCTGCGAGGCCGTCGGCATCGCCGAGCTGGTCGAGCGGCTCGGGGGGCTCGACGCCCCCGTGCACGAACGCGGGGCGTCGCTGTCGGCGGGCGAACGTCAGCTCCTCGCCTTGACCCGCGCCTTCGTGGCCCGCCCCCGGATCCTCGTCCTCGACGAGGCCACCTCGAACCTCGACCTCGCCAGCGAGGCCCGGGTCGAGCAGGCCCTCGACGTGCTCCTGTCGGGTCGCACCGCCCTCGTCATCGCCCACCGCCTCGCCACGGCCCGTCGCGCCGACCGCATCGCCGTGGTCGACGCCGGACGGATCGTCGAGCTCGGCACCCACGACGAGCTCGTGGCCGCCGAGGGCCGCTA
>RFFY01000793.1 GCA_003697065.1 Actinomyces sp.
GACGTGGGGCAGAATCGGCGGCGGAACCGCAGAGCCCCCGACGAGAAAGGTCACACCGATGGCCATCGAACTGCCACCCCTGCCCTGGGCCGACGACGCCCTCGAGCCCCACATCAGCGCCCGCACCATCAGCTTCCACTACGGCAAGCACCACGCCGCCTACGTGAACAACCTCAACAAGGCGATCGACGGCACCGACCTCGCCGGCAAGCCCCTCGAGGAGATCATCACCTCCTCGTCGGGTGGCGTGTTCAACAACGCCGCCCAGGTGTGGAACCACACCTTCTACTGGAACTCCATGAGCCCCGGCGGGGGCGGCCAGCCCAGCGGTGACATCGCCGCCGCCATCGACGCCGCCTTCGGCTCCTACGACGCCTTCCGCGACCAGTTCGCCACCGCCGCCGCCACCCAGTTCGGTTCGGGTTGGGCCTGGCTGGTGAAGAACGCCGACGGTGGTCTCGAGATCATGCAGACCGCCAACGCCGATCTGCCCCTCGCCCACGGCAAGACGGCCCTGCTCACCATCGACGTGTGGGAGCACGCCTACTACCTCGACTACCAGAACCTGCGGCCCAAGTACATCGAGACCTACCTCGACCACCTCGTGAACTGGGAGTTCGCCGCCGCCAACCTCTGAGCGGTCCATCGCCACGCCGACGTGCCGGGCCCCCGGGCCCGGCACGTGCGCGTCCGGGTTCGCGACGAGCCGGAGATATGACAGGCGTCACGCCCCTTGGCTACCGTGCCCGCGTCGCCGTCGGCGGCCATCTGCGACCGAGGGGGAGGGTCAGCGCCATGGTCAGAACCATGAGGTCACCACGCCACCGCATCCGGCTCGTCACCGTGGTGACGGCCCTCGCCGTGGTCAGCGTCGCCTGCGGGGGCCGGGCCGACGACACCGGCGACACCGGCGCCGCCGGCTCGACCACCGCCCCCACCACCAGCGCCGCCGACGCCGGGGGCGGCGACACGGGCGGCGGCGACACGGGCGGTTCCGGCGGTGGCACCACCACCTCCACCACGACCACCACGCCCGATCCCTGCGCCGGGGCCGAGCTCGAGGCCACCGAGATCGGCGTCACCGCCGACACCATCACCGTGCTCGTCGCCGCCGACGTGGGCTCGCCCCTCGCCCCCGGCCTGTTCCAGGCCTCCATGGACGGGGTCGAGGCCTGGGCCGAGCACGTCAACGACGCGGGTGGGCTCGCCTGCCGGCGGGTCGAGGTCATCGAGTTCGACACCGTCTTGAACGCCAACGAGTCCGTCAACGCCCAAAAGCAGGCGTGCGACCAGGCCCTCGCCATGGTCGGCACGACGGCCCTGTTCGTGTTCGACACCGAGACCATGAACACCTGCCCCGACCTGGCCGGGGCCCCCACCGGTATCCCCGACCTCGCCCAGCTCACCACCGAGGTCGCCCACCAGTGCTCCCCGACCACCTTCCCGGTGGTCGCCCCCCAGGGCGCCTGCCCCTACGACGGCGGGCCGCGCCTGTACACCGAACGCCTCGGCCACATCGCCTGGTACCGCGAGAACATCACCCCCGACCTCACCGGCGTCTTCGTCGTGCCGGGGGATCTGCCCTCCACCCGCCAGACCGGGATCACCACCATCCGCGCCATGGAGAAGATCGGCGTCGTGAACGCCGGCGAGTTCGCCGTCTCGGGCGCCGACCTCCAGCCCGTCTACGCCGAGTTCGTCCAGAGGATCGCCGACAGCGGCGCCAACTACGCCCGCTCGGGCTCGAACTTCGTGTCCATGGTCAAGTGGCGCAGCGAGGCCGCCAACCAGGGCGTCGACGTCCCCATCTGGGAGTGCACCATCGCC
>RFFY01000794.1 GCA_003697065.1 Actinomyces sp.
CGCCGAGCCCGACACCGGCCCGATCGACCCCGACGCCGAGCCCGACACCGGCCCGATCGACCCCGACGCCGCCGAGCGGGGAGCGGGTGTGTACGCCGCCTCCTGTGCCGTGTGCCACGGCGCCGACGCATCCGGCGCATCCGGCCCCTCCCTGGTCGGGGTGGTGGCCCGCGACGGGGCGGCCGCCGTCGAGGCCGTGATCCGGGCGGGGCGGGGCGCCATGCCCGCCTGGCAGAACCGCCTCGGCGACGACGAGATCGCCGACCTGCTCGCCTACCTCGCCACCGGCCCCTGAGGTCCCCCGCCGGGATCGACCCCACCGGGTGGGGGTTCGTCACCGGCCAGCACACGGGCTTCGACGTACAGGTCGGCCAGCTCCCGGTAGAGACGGTCGGTGTGCTCGCGGACCACCCGTCGCGGCACCCGACCGTCGACCTTGGGCGGGGGCGGGATGGGATCGCCGATCACGGCGACGACCTTGTGGGGGCGGGGGATCTTCTTGCCCTTGGGCAGGACCGACGGGGTGCCGCCGAGGCCCACGGGGACGATGGGGACCTGGGCCCGCGCCGCCACGAAGGCCGGACCCTCGTGGAGATCCTCGCGCCTGAGGCGTGGCCCCTCACGGCGCGTTCCCTCGGGGAACATGACGAGGGGCTCACCGAGGGCGAGCACGTCGACGGCCGCCCGCAGGGCCTCCCGGTCGGCGGTGCCCCGATGCACCGGAAAGCCCCCCATGATCGACAGGAAGCGCCCGAGGAAGGGGTTGTCCCAGAGGCTCTCCTTGCCCATGAAGCGCAGGCGACGGGCCGTCATGACGCCCACCACCGGGGTGTCGATGAAGGAGCGGTGGACGGGCGACAGGATGAAGGGGCCGTCGGGCAGGCGCTCGCGCCCCACCACCTTCAAGCGGGTGACGAGGCGGACGAGGGCGGCGACGAGAAGCCAGAAGAGGTGGTAGGCGACGCGGCCCGCCCAGCCGTGCCGGTGACGGGACGGATCGACGGGTCCGCTCGTGGTCACTTGGCCCCCTTCGCCGCGGCGTCGAGGAGCGCCACCACCTCGTCGACCACCTCGTCGATGCTCTTGCCGGTGGTGTCGACGACCACGGCGTCGGCGGCGGTGGCCAGAGGGTCGGCGTCGCGGGTGGCGTCGAGGGTGTCGCGACGGGCCAGCTCGGCCGCCACCTGTTCGTAGTCGAGCTCCCGGACCTCCCGGGCCCGGCGGCGGGCCCGCTCCTCGATGTCGGCGGTGAGGTACACCTTGAGCTCGGCGTCGGGGAACACGACGGTGCCGATGTCGCGGCCCTCGAGGACCCCTCCCCCGCGACGCCGGGCCCATTCGCGTTGGCGCGACACCAGCTCGCGCCGGACCTCGGGATTGGCGGCCACCACGCTGACGGCCCGGTTGACCGCCGGTCCCCGGATCTCCACGGTGGCGTCGACGCCGTCGACGATCACCCCGTCGGTGCTGACATCGAGGTCGAGGGAGCGGGCCAGGGCCGCCACCCGGTCGGCGTCGTCGGGATCGATCCCGGCCCGCAGGGCGGCGAAGGTCACGGCCCGGTACATGGCCCCCGTGTCGAGATACTCGAGGCCCAGGCGGCGGGCCAGGGCCCGGGCCACGGTGGACTTGCCCGACCCGGCGGGACCGTCGATGGCGATGACCCGGAGGGTCTCGGCACCCGTGGCGCCCCCGCCGCTCCCGCCCCGCTCGTCGGCCGCGGCCGGCGGCTCGGATCGGGATCCGGCGCTGGCTGGTGGGATGTCCGCTGGCTGGCTCACGATCTCCCGTCCCGGCTC
>RFFY01000795.1 GCA_003697065.1 Actinomyces sp.
GCTCCCGCGACCGGAGCGGTCCGTCCGTCACCCGACCAGGCGGCGGCCATCGCCGCTTTCACCCGCCACCTCCCGGGGTCGGCCTCGATCTTCCGCCTCCGCGGTGGTGCGGGCACCGGCAAGAGCGCCCTGTACCCCGCCCTGGCCCGGATCGCCCGCGAGCAGGGCCTCAGCCCCGTGCAGCTCGCCCCCACGGGCCAGGCTGCTCGCCGTCTCCGCGAGCGCCACGGCCCGCCGGCCCACACCATCCACGCCCACCTGTTCACCTTCGACGCCATCGAGGCCGGCGACGACGACGAAGCAGCCCCCAGGATCCACTTCCGGCGCCGCAACGGCGCGCACGTTCCCGAACTCCTCTTCGTCGACGAGGCGTCACTGATCGCCGACCGACCCCCCGGCCCCGACGACGAGCTCGTCTTCGGGCAGGCCGGACTCCTCACCGAACTCCTCGCCTACGTCCGTGAGAGCCGGAGCCGCCTCGTCCTGGTGGGCGATCCCCACCAGCTCCCGCCCGTCGGGGAGGACGAACCCCCCGCCTTCGACGACGCTCATCTCGCTCGCCTCGGTGAGCATCACGTCACCGACGCCGCCCTCGAGACCTGTCACCGCCACGAGAGCACCGGCATCGCCCGCCTCGCCCACCGCCTCCTCACCACCGCACCCCGTTCGTGGGCCGAGATCGGCGCCGAGCCCGACGCCGGCATCGTCCGGCTCGACGGCACCCGCACCGGCCCCAGCGGCGACGACCAGGAACCACTCCCGCCCTGGCTCTGCCAGTCCCTCCTCGCCGGCGACGCCACCGTCGTCACCGTCACCAACGGCCGAGCGGGGCACTGGAACCGGGTCGTCCGCCGTGGCCTCGGTCGCCCCCTCACCACCCCCGTGGCCGGGGACCGGCTCGTGGTCACCCGTAGTGACGCCATGGCCGGCTTCGTCAACGGCGACGAGCTCGAGGTCGTGGCCGTGGGCGAGCCCCGCCGGGTGCGCCGGGCGCCGGGACGCGGCCGCCGGCCCGAGGTGGTGGTGCTGGTCCCGATCGACGCTCGAGTGCAGGCCGGAGGCCTCGTCGAGACCGTGTCGGTCGAGCTCGTCGCCGCCATCGGGAACGACGATCTCCTCCACGCCGTCGACAACGATGCCCACCGCCGCGTCGACACCGTCCTGCGCGTCGATCTCATCGCCCGCACCCAGGTGCGGCCCGGCGACCCGGCGTGGCTCCTCACGTGGGCGGAGGATCCGACCGTGCACGCCCTGCGGGTCACCTACGCCTACGCCCGCACGTGCCACCGCGCCCAGGGCGGCGAGTGGGACGACGTCGTCGTCGACCTCACCGGCATCGAAACCGTGTCCGAACCGCGCCGGTGGGGGTACACCGCGGTCTCGCGCGCTCGCCGGGCCGTGCACCTCTTCGGGCTGCCCCGCCTCCAGCGCGACCCGGAGATGACCGTCGACGATCTCGCTGCCTGGGTCACCGACCGGCTGCCTCCGGGTACGAGGGTCAGGGACACCCGGGCCCAGGGAAACGGCGTCACGGTCCGTGTCACCGACGGGAACCGGGTCGCCCAGGTCGTCGTCTACCTCCGCGAGGGCCGGCCCTCGACGGTGGTGGCCGAAGGCAGGAGCTCGCCTCTGCGCGACGACCTCCACAGCGCCCTGACCGCGGCGGTCGAGGCCGAACAGCGACGGGCCCGCCGGCGTCGGCGACTCCCCGAGCACCGGGAGGTGGTCGAGGAGCTGGCGTCGCGACTCGCGCCCCACGATGTTCTCCTCGACGATGTCACCAGTCTGGGTCCCTACCGCACCCGTCTCTTCCTGCGCCTCGACGGCCTCGAGCAGCAGGTGGACGTGATCGTCGACGGACACGGTCGGCCGACGGCATGGCAGCTCGTGGACGGGGCCACCACTCCGCTCGTCGGAATCTTCGGCGCCGTGGCCGACGAACTGGGCGTGCGCCGGGGTGGTGGCACCGGGGGGGAGCGATGATGAACGGCCACCGCCACCCGCGTTCGGGGGGAGAGCAGGCGCGTGCACGTGAGCTGGCGGCCGAGCTCCGCCGCCTGGCGGAAGAACCCGGCGCCCCCGACGTGTGGGAGGCGCGGCGCCGCCTGAAGGAGCTGTACGACTGCGACCCACGAGTGGCGGTCGAGGTGGGCGAGGAACTGCTCCAGTGCTTCCCCGACGGCACCTCGACCGGTCCGGTCGCCGGGGCCCTCGCCTGGGCCCACTACCGCGCCGCGGTCAAGGCCCCGGCGGACGAAACGCGCCTGAGCGACGAGGCGCTCCGCGCCGCCAAGGTGGCCCTACGCCGGATCCACGAACTGAACGCCGACGACCTCTACGGCACCTACAGCGCCTTCCCCCTTTCGGCCCTCGCCCTGGCCCGGCGGGCCCGCAAGGGCGGGCGAGCCGA
>RFFY01000796.1 GCA_003697065.1 Actinomyces sp.
GCAGGCCGTCCGGCGAGAGGGCATCAAACTATGACGGAGCGGCATCACTGGGCGCTTTGTCAGGGCGTGATGCCGGTTTATCGTGGCAGACGGAGGCGTACGGATCGGGGACGGTGGATTATGGGCCACGAAGGCACAGAGGCACGAAGGGGTTCCGCTCTGTCCGATGGTTCCGGGCGGTGTGGAGGCGGGTGATCCCGGCATTCACGTGGCGGTATCGAGCGTGACGTGCAGGCGGCCGGCGTCGTCGGGGTGCACCCGGAGGTCGGCCAGGCGGCGGGCCACGGCGTCGGCGTGGGGAAAGGCGCCGGGCGGATGGGTGGTGGTGAGGGCGAGCGCGGTCATGCCGGCGGCCTTCGCGGCGTCGATGCCGGCGGGGGCGTCTTCGAGGACGAGGCAGCGGCCGGGGGCCACGCCGAGGGCTTCGGCGGCGCGGAGGTAGGGCTCCGGGTCGGGTTTGCCGCGCCGCACGTCGTCCGCCGTCACCAGCACCTTCGGCCACGGCAGCCCGGTGTGGCGCAGGCGCGTGGTGGCCGTGAGGCGGTTGCCGGAGGTGACCACGGCCCAGGCGCCTGCGGGCAGGGCGCGAAGCAGCTCCGCCGCGCCCGCGAAGGCGCGCACGCCGTCGGTGTCCAGCCCCTCCTCGCGGGCGAGCCGCGTCGCCTCGGCTTCGGCGTCCAGGTGGGGGGCGTGCCGCCGGATGAGGTCCACCATGCGCCGGCCGTGGAAGTCGCGCAGGAGCGCCTCCACCTCGACCCCGTGCCGGGCGGCCCACCGCCGCCAGTGCCGCTCGATGACCGCGTGCGAGTCCACCAGCACCCCGTCGAGGTCGAACAGGAGGGCGTCACAGGTCCAGGATGGCATGGGCGTTGGCGCGGGCAGGGGGACGGACGCCGTTCGTACCCGGCGGTGGGGAAAAGGTGCCGGGGTGGGTTGGGTGTGGGTGGGTGGATGGGTATGGGTGGATGTGTGATTGGGTGGATGGGTGAAGGTGAGCAAGGATGGATGTGTGGACGTGGGGAGGAGGCAACGTCCTCGCCGCCGGGCGTGGGAGGTTGTTCTGGCCGCCTTCTTGCGGAGGGCACCCGCCGGGTCTACCGTGGAGC
>RFFY01000138.1 GCA_003697065.1 Actinomyces sp.
CCGACGTCCTGCCCCATCGACCCCCCTTCCTGTTCGTCGACGAGGTCACCGACCTCGTGGCGGGGGAGAGGGCCCGGGGACGCTGGCACCTGACGGGCGAGGAGTTCTTCTTCGCCGGTCACTTCCCGGGCCGACCGACCCTGCCCGGGGTGCTGATGTGCGAGGCCATCGCCCAGCTCGGCGCTGTCGCCGTGCTCACCGACGACCGCTATGCCGGCCGCCTGCCCCTCTTCGGCGGGCTCGACCGCGCCCGCTTCCGCCGTCAGGCGGGCCCCGGCGACACCCTCGAGCTCGAGGTCGAGATGTCGCGCCTGTCGGCGCGCGGCGGCAAGGGCTCGGGGCGGGCTCTCGTCGACGGCGAGGTGGCCTGCGCCGCCGAGTTGATGTTCGTGATCGTGGACGCCTGAGCGGACCCGGCCGGTCGGTGTCCGGTCGGGCGGGCCAGTGCCCGCTCAGGCGGGCGGGACGACGACGAGGGTGCCGTTGTGGCCCCCGAACCCGAACGAGTTCGAGATCGACGGCCCCGGCGTCCAGGCGCGGGGCTCGCCGACCACCAGGTCGAGCTCGGGCAGGGTCGGATCGACGGCCCGGGTACCGGCCGTCGGGGGGATGACCCCCTTGACCATCGACAAGACCACGGCGGCCGCCTCCAGGGCGCCGGCGGCGCCGAGGGCGTGCCCGGTGACGCCCTTGGTCGAGGTCACGATCGGCCCCGGTGCACCGAAGACCTTGGCCAGCGCTTCGGCCTCGGCGGCGTCGTTGAGGTCGGTCGAGGTGCCGTGGGCGTTCACGTGCACGATGTCGGCGGCGGCCAATCCGGCGTCGGCGAGGGCGAGCTCCATACAGTGCACCGCCCCCGATCCGCCGGGCGCCGGGGCCGTGATGTGATGGGCGTCGGCGGTACTGGCCGAGCCGGCGATCTCGGCCAGGACGGTGGCCCCGCGGGCCAGGGCCCGTTCGCGTTCCTCGAGGACGAGGACGGCCGCGCCCTCGCCCATGACGAAACCGTCGCGTTCGGCGTCGAAGGGACGGCTGATCCCGCTCGACGAGAGGGCCGTCATGTTGGAGAAGCCGGCGATCGCCGTCTCGGTGAAGGGGGCCTCGCTGCCCCCGGCGAGCATGACGTCGCAACGCCCGGAGGCCACCAGGCGGGCGGCGTTGCCCACGGCGTGGGTCCCGGCCGCGCAGGCGGTGACGGTGTTCTCGGCCGGACCCTGCCACCCGTAGCGCATGGAGAGGGTCGCCGCCGCCGCGTTCGCCATCATCATCGGGACCAGGAAGGGCGAGACCCGGCGGGCGCCGCGCTCGAGGCGTACCTGGATCTGGGCCTCGAGGGTCTGGATGCCGCCGACGCCGGTGCCGATGAAGGTGCCGCAGCGGGTGGGGTCGGCGTCGAGCTCGCCCGCCTGGGCAAGGGCCTCGGCGGCGGCGGCCACCGCGAACTGGGTGAACCGGTCGGCGCGTCGGGCCTCCTTGGGATTGTCGAAGTGGGCCGCCGGATCGAAATCGGTGACCTGGCGGGGACCGTCGGGCGGGGTGGAGCAGAGCCCCTCGAAGAAGGCGTCGGCGCCCACGCCGCAGGGAGCGACGACGCCCACGCCGGTGACGACGACCCGTCGGGTGGTCATCCGAGCTTGGAGGTCACGAGGTCGAAGGCGGCGCCGACGGTGGTCACGCCCTCGAGTTCCTCTTCGTCGACGTTGATGTCGAATTCCTCCTCGAGGGCCATCACCAGCTCGACCAGGTCGAGGCTGTCGGCGTCGAGGTCGTCGGCGAAGCTCGCCTCGGGCACCACCTTGTCGGGCTCGACCGACAGCACCTCGACGGCGCAGCGGCGGAAGCGCTCGAAGTTCTCGTCGCTCACGTTGTCTCTCCGTTGTCGTCGGCGGGGGATCCCGCCGGATGGTTGGGAATCGTGGCGGCCGGCGCCCGGTGGGCGCGGGCCGTCGTCGTCCGGTGAACCCTAGCGGTCAACCCATGGACAGACCGCCGTCGACGGGGATGACCGTGCCCGTCACGTAGGCGGCGGCGTCGGAGGCGAGAAAGGCGATGACGGCGGCGATCTCGTCGGGCGAGGCCAGCCGGCCCAGGGGGACCTGGTCGAGGATGGCCGCCTTCTGGTCGTCGCCGAGGGCGGCGAGCATGTCGGTCTCGACGGGTCCGGGCGCCACGACGTTGGCGGTGATGTTCCGGCTGGCGAACTCCTTGGCCACCGAGCGGGCGAAGCCGATGAGACCGGCCTTGGAGGCGGCGTAGTTGGCCTGTCCCGCCTGGCCCCCGAGCCCCACGACCGACGACACGAAGATCATCCGGCCCCAGCGCCCCCGCATCATGGCCTTCGCCACCCGTTTGGCGACGCGGAACCCACCGGTGAGATTGGCGTCGAGGACCCCGGTGAAGTCGTCCTCGCTCATGCGCAACAGGAGGGTGTCGCGGGTGATCCCGGCGTTCGACACCAGGATCTCGACCGGGCCGAGCTCGTCTTCGACCCGGCTCACGGCCTCGTCGACGGAGGCGGTGTCGGTCACGTCGCAGGGCACGGCGAGGAGGCGTTCGTCGTCGGGGGATGCCGAGCGGTAGGTGGCGGCCACGCGGTGGCCGGCGTCGGCGAGGGCACGGGCCGTGGCCAGGCCGATCCCCCGGCTGGCGCCGGTGACGAGGGCGACGCGGCCGCTCACCAGCGCACCACCGTGGTGGCCCAGGTCATGCCCGCCCCGAAGCCGGTCATGCACACGATGCGCCCCTCGTGCAGCACCCCGGCCGAGCGGGCGGCGTCGATGCACAAGGGGATGGTGGCCGAGGAGGTGTTGCCCGTGGTCTCGATGACGTTGACGGTCTTGTCGGCGGGTATGCCGAGCCGGGAACAGACCGCCTCGATGATGCGGATGTTGGCCTGGTGGGGGAGCAGGACGTCGATGTCGTCGGGGGTGAGACCGGCCCGCTCGAGGGCGTTCTCCACCGAGGCGACGACGGCCCTCACCGCCCGTTTGAAGACCTCGCGACCCTCCATCTTCAGGGTGTCGCCGTGGTCGCAGTACAGGATCGGCACCAGGGAGCCGTCGGCGCCGAGGTCCCAGCCCAGCAGGTTGGGTTCGGGCCGGTGCTCGAGGACGACGGCACCGGCGGCGTCGGCGAACAAGATGGCGGTGGAGCGGTCGGTCCAGTCGGTGATGGTGGACAGGGCGTCGGCGCCGATCACGAGCACGCGTCGGGGCCCGTGGGGGAGTTCCATCATGCCGTTGGCGGCCACCCAGGCGTAGGTGAAGCCGGCGCAGGCGGCGTTGACGTCGAAGGCGCCGCAACGCAGGCCCAACCCGGCGTGGACGGCGGCGGAGGTCGCGGGGGTGCGCTGGTCGGGGGTGGTCGTCGACAGCACGAGCAGGTCGACCTCGGCGGGGTCGACACCGGCGTCGGCGAGGGCCTTCGCTCCGGCCTCGATGGCCAGCTGTCCGGTGGTGCCGCCGACGCGCCTCTCGCGGATACCGGTGCGTTCGCGGATCCAGTCGTCGCTGGTGTCCATGGTGGCGGCCAGGTCGTCGTTGGTGACGACCCGCTCGGGTAGGGCGGTTCCGACGCCCCGGACGTGGGCTCCCATCAGCTTCTCCCGGTCGGCGGGCGGCTGGCGTGGTCGGTGCGGTCCGTCGCGCTCATGTCGTGCTCCTCAGCCAGGCGATGGGTTGGCTCGGCGTGACGCGCTCGCCTTCGAGGGCCAGGACCCCCATCAGGCGGCCGGCGAAGGAGGACCGGACCTCCTCGCCGGCGACGTGGCCGAGGACGTCGCCGACGGCGATGTCGGCGCCGGGGCGGCACGCGGGCGTCGGCTCGAAGATCCCCGCCGTCGGGCTGACGACGAGACGCTCGGTGGCGAAGAGATGCTCGCCCTCGACCACGGCCCCCTCGGCGGAGGGCTGGTGGGCCAGGGCGTCGAGCAGGCCGTCGAGGTCGGCCGGTGTCGACACGGACACGAGGCGGGCGCCGCGGATGGTGCGCTTGGCGAGGCCGGTGAGCACGGTGCCGGGTCCGATCTCGACGTGGACGGTGTAGCCGGCCTCGTCGAGATTCGTGAGGGTCTGGCGCCAGCGCACCGGACTGCACAGCTGGGCGGCCAGCAGGTCGGGCCACTCGGCGGCGTCGGTGTGGAAGGCGGCGTCGACGTTGGCGACCACGGGATTGGTCGGGGCCCGGAACTCGGTCTGGTCGAGGGCCTTGCGGAGGCGGTCACGGGCGGGCGCCATGAGGGGGGTGTGGAAGGCCCCGCCGACGGGGAGGCGCATGGCCCGCTTGGCCCCCAGGTCCCGGGCGATGGCGGCGGCCCGGTCGACGTCGTCGGGTACCCCGGCGATGACGACCTGCCCGGGTGCGTTGAAGTTGGCGACCCAGACCTCGCCCCCGGCGCGGTGGCAGGCGATGTCGACCTGTTCGTCGTCGAGGCCCAGAACGGCGGCCATGGTGCCCTCGCGCTCGTCGGCGGCGGCCTGCATGGCGTCACCGCGTTCGGTGACGAGACGGACGGCGTCGGCGAAGTCGAGGACACCGGCGGCGGTGAGGGCCGAGTACTCGCCGAGGCTGTGGCCGGCGTGGGCGGCGGCCTGGGCGCCGAGCCGGGTGACGGCGTCGAGGGCCACCATCGAGGTGACGAAGGTGGCGAGCTGGGCGTTGCGGGTCCGGGTGAGCTCCTCGGCGTCGGTGTCGCACAGGAGGGCGGCGACATCGCGGCCGGCCGCCTCGGAGGCCTCCTCGACCAGTTCCCACGAGGGGTGCTCGCGCCATGCCGTGCCCATGCCGGGCTTCTGGGATCCCTGGCCGGGATAGGTGAACACGATCATGGGCGGTCCCCCGGAGACGACGAGTGCGGCCATTGTGACCCGGATCGGGGCCCCGAGGTTTCATTACCCGCCGGTAGGCCCCCGATCACGTGTCGGCGGGGCGACCGTCGGTGAGGCGGGGCCAGTCCTCGAGGGTGGGCAGAGCGCGGCGGATGCGCCACTCGCGGACGGCGAGGAGGGCCGCCGCGGCCAGGACGAGACGGGTCAGGCGACGGTGGGTCGTGGCCATGGCCCGACGCTAACCTGCCAGCGGCCGCCGCGCCCGGGTGGTGGAACTGGTAGACACGGCGGACTCAAAATCCGCTGGCCGTGAGGCCGTGAGGGTTCGAGTCCCTCCCCGGGTACCGCTCGCCGTTCACGGGGGCCGGTCCTCGCCTTCCCGCCGGCGTTGCCCGCCGCGTTCCGTGCGGGGAGCGGCTGGCTGACCCGGGTCGAGGCGCACGAGGTACCAGGTGCCGTCGCGGCGTCGCCGTAGCCGGATGATGCCGGTGTGGACCTGGGTGTGGCAGTAGGCGCACAGGGAGGCGAGGTGGTCGATGTCGGTGCGCCCACCGCTGGCGTAGGGTTCGACGTGGTGGGCATGGGTGTGGGCGAAGGGGGCTCCGCACACGACGCAGCCCCCGTCGCGCAGGGCCAGCGCGATGCGTTGAGCGGCGTCGGCGAGGCGGCGGGCGCGTCCGAGCCACAGGGGCCGGCCCGGCCCG
>RFFY01000139.1 GCA_003697065.1 Actinomyces sp.
ACCGGGTCGTCGGCGACGGGGCGGGTGCTGGGTCTCGAGACCTCCTGCGACGAGACGGCCGCCGCTGTCGTCGTCGAGGGCACGACGGTCGCCTCGTCGGTCGTGTCGAGCCAGGTCGAGCTCCACGCCCCCTACGGCGGGGTGGTCCCCGAGGTGGCCAGCAGGGCCCACCTCGAACGCCTCGTGCCGGTGGTGGCGCGTGCCCTCGTCGAAGCGGGCGTGGAGGACGGCGATGTCGACGCGGTGGCGGCCACGGCGGGACCGGGCCTGGTGGGCGCCCTGCTGGTCGGGGTGTCGGCGGCCAAGGCCCTCTCGTTGGTGTGGGACGTGCCGTTCGTGGCCGTCAACCATCTCGAGGCGCATCTCCACGCCGCCCTGCTCGAGGAGCCCGAGCTCGAGTTCCCTCTCGTCGTCCTGCTCGTGTCGGGTGGTCACACCCTGGTGGTGGAGATGAGCGACCGTCTGCACCACCGTGTGCTGGGTGCCACCCTCGACGACGCCGCCGGCGAGGCCTTCGACAAGGTCGCCCGCCGTCTCGGGCTGGGCTATCCCGGCGGCCCCGTGATCGACGAGCTGGCCCGCCGGGGCGATCCCGAGGCCATCGCCTTCCCCCGGGCCCTGCTCGGGGAGGGGTACGACTTCTCGTTCAGCGGGTTGAAGACGGCGGTGATCAACCACCTGCGCCGCCATCCCGACGTCGAGGTGGCCGACGTCGCCGCCTCCTTCCAGGAGGCGGTCGTCGACGTGCTGGTCACCAAGGCGCGACGTGCCGCCCGGGCCGTCGGCGCCCGGGGTCTGTGCCTGGCGGGCGGGGTGGCCGCCAACTCCCGCCTGCGGGAACGCACGGTCGAGGTCGGCGCCCTCGACGGCATCCGCACCCACGTCCCGAGCCGGCACTACTGCACCGACAACGCCGCCATGGTGGCGGCGGCGGCCTGGTGGCGTCTGCGGGCCGACGGCCCGTCGCCCCTGAGTGTGGGCGCCGATCCCTCGTGGGGGCTGTGAGGCCCTGATCGCCCGGGTCGTCCGGCCCAGGGGGGTCGGGACCCGGGTCGTGACGGGACGGGCCCGGTGGCGCGGCGCGCTGCACCGGGGCCGGGGGCAACGCCGATGTCGGTCGTATGAGTCGTCGTGCGTCGACCCCGCTCGTCCGCAAGTTCCGCCGGGGTATCCGCCTCGGCTTCTGGGTCGGTGTCGGCCTGGCGACCGTCGTGTTCGTGTTGACCGAGGCGACCCGGGCCCTGGTCGAGGACCGTCTCGCCACCCGCGAGGCGGCCGCCGACGTACAGGTCGATCTGGTCGATCTCGTCGGCGATCTGCGCGTCCTGGTGGAGGCCGACGCGAGTGCCGTGCCCGAGATGGTGGCCGACACCCGCGCCGACCTCGCCGCCTTCACCCGCAGCAGCGAGGCCCTGTTCTCGACCTCACCGGAGGCGGCGGCACTTCCCGTCGGCGACGTCCGCCTCGACGACAAGACGCGAGCGGTGTCGGCGGCCCTGGTCACCGCCCTGCGCGCCCTCGACGATCCCACCTCGGCCCCCACCGCCACCGCCACCCCCCCTTCAGGCGAACTGGCTCCGCTCCTGACTCGTCTGGAGTCGCTGGAGGAGCCAGTTGCGCAGGTGGGGGAGGAGGCCGCCTCCGGTGTCGCGGGGGCGGCGGCTCGTCTGGGCACCATCGGCCGCTGGCTGTTCGCCGTCGCCTTGTTCTCCGTCAGCTTCCGCTACGTGGTCATGCAGCTCCCCCTCGCCCGCCGCCTCGAACGCGACCAGGAGGAGCTCGAGGCCGCCGTCGAGCAGCACCGACGCCAGGCCCGACGCCAGGACTTCGTCACCCGTCTCTCCGATGGTCTCGACGCGGCGGAGTCGGAGGTGGGGGTGTATCGGGTGGTGGGTCGGGCGTTGGGGCGGTTGGTGTCGGGTGGGGGGGCGGAGTTGTTGATGGCGGATTCGTCGAAGGCGCATGTGCGGGTGGCGGTGGAGCATCCGGTGTTGGGTCGGGCGGGGTGTTCGGTGGAGTCGCCGTGGTCGTGTCCGGCGGTGCGTCGGGGTCGGTCGTTGGTGTTCGAGGATTCCGAGGCGATCAACGCGTGTCCGTATCTGGTGGATCGGGTGCCGGGTGGGTGTTCGGCGGTGTGTGTGCCGGTGGCGTTCATGGGTCAGTCGTTGGGTGTGGTGCATGTGCGTGGTGAGCGGGGGGTGGCCGCGGATGCGGAGTTGGTGGAGTCGTTGGGGTTGGTGGCGTCGCAGACGGCGATGCGGGTGGGGACCTTGCGTTCGTTCGCGCGGGCGGAGTTGCAGGCGTCGACGGATGTGTTGACGGGTCTGCCGAATCGGCGGGCGACCGAGGCGCGGTTGGCGGCGTTGGTGTCGCAGCGGGAGTCGGGGTCGGTGGTGATGGCGGATCTGGATCGGTTCAAGATGCTCAACGACACCTTCGGGCACGAGGCGGGGGATCGGGCGTTGCGGATGTTCGCGGAGGCGGTGCGGGCGGGTCTGCGTGAGCAGGATTGGGTGGGTCGTTGGGGTGGTGAGGAGTTCGTGTTGGTGCTGCCGGATCTGTCGGCGGGGGAGGCGGTGGCGGTTCTGGAGCGGGTGCGGGCCTCGTTGGCGGAGGCGTGCGGGCGGGCGGAGACCCCGAAGGTGACGGTGTCGATGGGGGTGGTCGACACCAGCGCCGCCACCGATGTGGCCGAGCTGGTGCGCCTGGCCGACGACGCCTTGTTGGCCGCCAAGGCCCAGGGCCGTGACCGCATCGTCGTCGGCCCCGTCCTCGACCACACCGACCCCACCGACCACCACGTGACCAGCGACCAACCCCCCGACCCCACCGGAACCCGGTGACACCATGACCCCCCCGACCAACCCCCTCACCCACTGGCGACGCCGGCGGCACCGCCGTCCCCTGGCCCTCCACGAGCGTTTCGCCCGGGGCTACTGGATCGGCCTGGGGGTGGGCATCCTGGTCGGCTTCGGGGTGTGGTGGTCGACCCAGTCGGGTCTCGATGTCGTCGCCGCCGAACAGGACACGGCGGACGAGCTGGCCGCGGCCGTGGACGCCCTCGATCATCTCGCCTTCACCCTCGACGTCGTGGCGTCGAACCCTTCGCCGGTGAACGAGGGCCAGATGCTCGAGGCCGGCCGCGGGTTGGTGGGGGCCTGGGCCGCGGTCACGGACCGACCCGACACGACGACCGATCTCGCCGCCACACCACCCGCGGCGGACCTGCCCGACGATCTGGCGACCCTGGTGGCCGGCGATGGGACGGGGCCCGGCGCCGATGCCCGGGTGCGGACCCTCGTCGCCTCGCTCGATCTGGTGACGGCCGGTCTGGGGGTCGACTCCTCCCTCGGGCTCGACGCCGCCAGTGTGGCCGACCGGCTCGCCTTCGAGGCCCGCGGTCTGGCTGCCGAGTTGGCGCCCGTGGCGGCCGACCATGCGGCGCGGGCGGACGAGGCGATCGCCGGCATGCGCCTGACGAGTCACCTGGCCTTCGCCGGGGCCGTCGTCTTCCTCGTGGCCCTGGTGTTCACCCTCCTGCGCCCCCTCGAACGCCAGCTCGCCGCCGAGAACGGCGAGCTGATCGCGGCCAACGACGAGCACGCCCGTCAGGCCGCCCGCCGCCGTCTCGCCACCCAGATCAGCGAGGGTCTGGAGGACGCGGAGTCGGAGGTGGGGGTGTATCGGGTGGTGGGTCGGGCGTTGGGGCGGTTGGTGTCGGGTGGGGG
>RFFY01000140.1 GCA_003697065.1 Actinomyces sp.
CGGCTCGGGTGACACGAGCGCCGATCTGTCCGCCTGCCCGAACCCGATCGTGTTCCAGACCGACTGGTTCCCCGAGCCCGAGCACGGCGCCCTGTACAACCTGACCGCCGGCCAGGGTTCGATCGACCCCGAGACGGGTCGCTTCACCGGGCCCCTTGCCGCCGATCCCTCGATCAACGTCGAGATCCGTGCCGGCGGGCCCTACATCGGCTTCCAGGACACCGTGTCGTTGATGGCGACCGACAGCGACATCTTCCTCGGCTACGTCAACACCGACGAGGCGATCGCCAACTACGACCAGTTCCCGACCATCGCCGTGGTGGCGCCGCTGGACATCAACCCCCAGATCATCATGTACGACCCCGCCACCTACCCGATCAGCTCGTGGGACGAGGTGAAGGACACCGGGGCCGTCATCAACATCTTCGCCGGGGGCTACTACCCCGAGTGGCTGGTCGGTGCCGGATTGGTCGACGAGAGCCAGCTCGACCCGTCCTATGACGGCTCGCCGGCCCGCTTCATCGCCGAGGGCGGCAAGATCATGCAGCAGGGGTTCGCCACCCAGGAGCCCTACAACTACGAGAACGTGTTCGAGGACTGGGGCAAGCCCGTCGACTTCCTCCTCATCCACGACTCGGGTTACGAGATCTACCAGGGTGCATTGGCCATGCTGAAGGCCAACTTCGACGATCAGGCCAAGGCCTGCCTGGCCGCCCTGGTGCCCATCATCCAGCAGTCGATCGTCGACTTCCAGCGTGACCCGTCGGCCACCAACGCCGCCATCTTGAAGGCCGTCGAGGACCTCAACTCCTTCTGGGAGCTGACCCCGGACTCGGTCGCCAACACCGTCGAGCAGATGGAGAAGCTGAACATCGTCGGCAACGGGCCCGACTCGACGGTGGGCGACTTCGAGCTCGACCGGGTGCAGGGCGTCATCGACCTGATCAAGGAGAAGGTGCCCTCGATCAGCGTGCCGGAGGGACTCACGCCCACCGACATCGTGACCAACGAGTTCATCGACGAGTCGATCGGCTTCTGATCGACACCGCGGGTCGATCGGATCACGATCCGGTCGCCGCGCCACACGCGGGGGTCCGGCAGCGTCCGGGCCCCCGCGGCGCGCGGCGGGTCCGGCGCCGCCGGGTCGGTCAGGTCAGGGGCAGGTCGAAGCGGGCGATCTCGCTCAGCGCCTCGACGATGGTGGTGACGGCGGCCTCGAAGAGAGCGGCGCCGTGCTCGGCGGTGGCCCCGGTCGGGTCACCGATGTGGCCGTCGGCCCCGAAGTCGTCCGACGTCCAGCCGAAGGTCACGGTCCCGCCGAAGCGGACATGGCGGTTGGCCGCCAGGGTGTCGGGCACGTTGCGGCCGGCGGCGGCCAGCTCCACGCTGTCGGGGCGGAGGTGCATCATGAGCGAGGTCTCGTCGTGACCCCCGTGGATCCCCATCCCCGACTCGCCGGGGGCGGAGGCCCCGCCCTGGTCGGGCGGGACGCTGGGATGGACGAGGAAGGTGAGCAGGCCGTGGTGGAGGCGCAGTTCCCGGCAGGCCACGTTGAGCAGGGCCGAGTTGCCCCCGTGCCCGTTGAGCAGGACGAAGCGCCGGGCCGCCAGGGTCGCCACCGAGCGGCCGATGTCGTCGCAGACGGCGAGGAGGGTCTCGGGCCCGAGCCACACCGAACCGGGAGCCCAGGCGTGCTCGTTGGACTTGGAGTAGGCCAGGGGCGGCAGGAGCCACAGGTCGAGGTCGTCGCCGGCCCGGGCCACCACGGCCTCGGCCACCTCGCTGGCGATGACCAGGTCGGTGTCGTGGGGAAG
>RFFY01000797.1 GCA_003697065.1 Actinomyces sp.
GGGATCCGCCGCCTCGTCCTCGTTCCCGTCGTCGCCCTCGCCCTGGTGGCCGCGGCCTGCGGTGACAGCGGCACGACCACGGCGGCCCCGACCACCAGCGCCGCCCCGACCACGACGGCGGCTCCGACGACGACGGCGGCTCCCACGACGGCGGCACCCACCACGAGCGAGGCCGGGATCGACCTCGCGGCCCTCGAGGCCGACCTGGCCGCCGCCGTCGACGCCTGGATGGCCGAGAACCACGCCCCGGGCGTGTCCCTCGCCGTCGAGTTGGCCGACGGCACGCTCGTCACCGTCGCCCGGGGGGTGGCCGACCTCGACACCGGCGAGGCGGTGACGCCCGACGACTACTTCCGCATCGGCTCCATCTCCAAGACCCTCACGGCGGCGGTCGTGCTCCAGCTCGTCGACGAGGGCCTGATCGATCTCGACGCCCCGGTGGCCGACTACCTCGGTCCCGACTGGGCGCCGGGGTCACCCTTCGCCGACATCATCACCGTGCGCCAGCTCATGAACCACACCAACGGCTTCATCGAGTACGCCTTCGATCCCGGCTTCTACATCCAGGCCGCCCAGAGGGTCGAGACCCCCTACACCCCCCAGGAGATCCTCCAGTTCGTGGCTGGCCGGGAGCCCCTGTTCGAGCCCGGCACCGACTACTCCTACGAGACGGGGGGCTTCGTCGCCGCCGGGCTCATCATCGAGAAGGTCACGGGCAACCGGGCCGCCGACGAGATGCGTCGCCGTCTCTTCGACCCCGTGGGCGCGACCGAGCTCTACCTGACCCCCCAGGAGTTCCCGCCCTCCCCGGTGGTCCACGGCTACGCCCGGGCCGAACTCGCCGACGCCCTGCTGGCCCTGAACGTCCTGCCTCCCGAGGAGGCGACCCACACGGTGGGGGACGAGACCTTCGTCGACGTCCTGGCCGGGCCCCAGGCGGTCCTGCAGTCGGCGGGGTGGACGGGCGGGGGCATCGAGGCCCAACTCGACGACCTGGCCCTCGTCTTCGGTGCCCTCTTCGACGGCACCCTGTTGTCCGACGCCGCCCTGGCCGAGATGACCACCACCGTCCCCGACCACGACTACGGGCTCGGTCTGTCGGTGGGGGAACGGGCCGGTCACCGCACCTACAGCCACGGCGGGGGCGTACCGGGCTTCCGTAGCCACGCTGCCTACCTCCCCGACGACGGCATCACCCTGGCCTTCTCCACCAACCTCATCCCCGTCGACCCCGACGTCGGCGCCCTGGCCGCCGACGTGATCGAGATCGTCACCTCCCTTGGCTGACCGCTCGGTCTCGCGCCACGCCGACACCCACACGGCGGTCTTCACCGACGGCGCCTGTCGCGGCAACCCCGGCCCCGGGGGTTGGGCCTGGGTCGTGCCCGACGGGCCGTGGGCGTCGGGGGCCGAGGCCGAGACCACCAACCAGCGCATGGAGCTGACGGCGGTCCTCGAGGCCCTGCGGGAGCTCGACGGTCCCGTCGAGGTGCACTCGGACTCGACCTATGTCGTCAACTGCTTCCGTGACCGCTGGTGGGAGGGGTGGCTGAGGCGGGACTGGCGCAACTCGAAGCGGGAGCCGGTCGCCAACCGCGACCTGTGGGAGCCCCTCGTCGAGCTCTACCGGGCCCGCGCCGACGAGATCGCCTTCACCTGGGTGAAGGGCCACGCCGAGCACGAGTGGAACGACATCGCCGACCGTCTGGCCACCGAGGCCGCCGACACCCAGCAGGGCCGCCGGGGCGTCGGCCGGCCCGACACGCTCGGTCCCCCCGACACACCCGGTTCCGCCGACACCCCGGCGGGGGCCGCTGCTCCCCGGCGACGCCGGGACGGCACCTACACGTCCACCTGGACCCCGTCGGGTCACGCCGTCGTCGTGTGGGGCGTGCAACCCCCGGCCCTGGGGGGCTACGACCCCAACCCCGTCGCCGACGAGGTCAAGCGGCGCCTCGGCGAAGTCCTGGCCGCCCTGGCCGAGCACCACGGCGACCTCGTCGTGCTCACCGGCCTGCGCCTGGGGGCCGAGACCCTCGCGGCCGAGGCGGCGCGCGAGCTCGGGGTGCCCTACGTGGCGGTCCTGCCCTACCCCGAACCCGACGCCCTGTGGCCGGCCGCCACCCGACGCCACTTCGCCGAGCTGCTCGAGGGCGCCGAGGCCGTCGTCCGCCTCGAGGACCGGGCACCCGCCGACCGACGACGCGCCGGCCAGGCCCTCGACCGGCGCGACGCCTGGCTGCGCCGCGTCGCCGACGAGGCCATCGTCGTCACCGACGGGCGCGACCGCCGGATCACCGACCTGTTGCAGCGGGCCGAGGGCGAGCTCGAGGCCGTGTTCCCGATCGAGGTGGGTGAGCGGTGACGGCGCACGAACCCGCCAACGGCCCCGCCGGCCGGGCCCGGATCGGCAGCGACACCGGTGGCACCTTCACCGACCTCGTCGCCGCCGACGGGACCGTCGCCAAGGTGCCCTCCACCCCCGACGATCCCGGACGGGCCGTGCGGGAGGGACTGGCGGTCCTGGGTGAGCCCCACCCCGCCGTGCTCGCTCACGGCACGACGGTGGCGACCAACGCCCTGCTCGAGCGGCGAGGGGCCACCGTCACCCTCGTCACCGGTGCCGGCTTCGCCGACCTCATCGAGATCGCCCGCCAGGACCGCCCCTCCCTGTACGACCCCGACGTCGTGCGACCCACCCCCCTCGTCGACCGCGACCACCGCCTCGAGGTGGCGGGCCGCCTGGCCGCCGACGGGACCGAACTCGAACCCGTCGTCCCCCCGGACCCGACCGACCTGCCCCCCGACACCGAGGCCGTCGCCGTGTGCCTCCTGCACGCCGATCTCGACGCGACCCACGAGCGGCGGGTCGCCCATCACCTCGAGGCCGCGGGCTTCGACGTGACCGCCAGTGTCGACGTCTCGCCCGAGTACCGCGAGTACGAACGCACGGTCACCACCGTCATGAACGCCTACCTGCGCCCGGTGTGCCGGTCCTACGTCCGCGGGATCGCCGACGCCGCCGACGAGGTGTTCGTCATGACCTCCGCCGGGGGCCTGATCCCCGCCGCCGACGCCGCCGACGTGCCCGCCGCCCTCCTCTTGTCCGGCCCCGCCGGCGGGGTGCGGGCGGCAGCGGCGATGGCCCGGGCCAACGGGTGTCCCGACGCCGTCACCTTCGACATGGGGGGCACCTCGACCGACGTGTGCCTCGTCCTCGACGGGGCGCCCGAGCCGGCGGCCGAACGGCGGGTCGGGGGACTCCCGGTGCGCCTGCCGTCCCTCGACGTGCACACCATCGGCGCCGGCGGGGGATCGATCGCCCACCTCGACAGCGGCGGCGCCCTGCGGGTCGGTCCCCGCAGCGCCGGCGCCGTCCCCGGTCCCGTCTGCTACGGACGCGGCGGCGAGCACCCCACGGTCACCGACGCCGACCTGGTGTGCGGCCGCATCGGACCCGACACCGCCTTTTCGGGCCTGGGCACCCTCGACCGGGCGGCGGCGGCCGCCGCGTTCAGGCGGGCGGGTGTCGACCCCGACGGGGTCCTCGCCGTGGTCGACGCCGCCATGACCCAGGCCCTGAGGGTGGTGTCGGTGCAGCGGGGTGTCGACCCCCGCACCCTGGCCCTGGTGGCCTTCGGGGGAGCGGGACCCCTGCACGCCTGCGCCCTCGCCGCCGAGCTGGGCATCCCCCGGGTCATCGTCCCCGCCCGCGCCGGGGTGCTGTCGGCCCTGGGGATCCTCACCGCCCCGGTGCAGCGCACCCTGGTGCGCTCCTGGCCCGACCCCGACGACCACGAGGTGGCCGACGCCCTCGCCGAGCTCGCGGGCCGGGCCCGTGAACTGGTCGGTGGTGACGCCACCGTCACCAGCGCCCTCGACTGCCGCTACCGGGGCCAGAGCCACGAGCTCACCGTCGCCGACGTCGCCGCCTTCCACGCCGAACACGAGCGCCGCAACGGCTACGCCCGGCCCGATGCGCCCGTGGAGATCGTGGCCCTGCGGGTGACGGCGGCGCGCCCCGCCCCCCTCGACGTGACCGACCTGCCCGCCCCCGACCGGCAGGGCGGACGGGGACCGCTGGTGATCGCCGAACCCGACTGCACGATCTGGGTGCCTAGGGGCTGGGAGGCCCGACCGGGGGCTGCCGGGGCGCTCGTGCTGGAGCCGACGTGAGCGCCGTCGGTGCCGGGGGCCGGCTCGATCCCGCCGCCTTGCAGGTGCTCATCTCGCGCCTGACGGGAATTGCGGCCGAGATGGGGGCGGTGCTGGCGCGGGCGGCGTTCAGTCCCAACATCAAGGAACGCCACGACGCCTCGGCCGCCCTGTTCACCGCCGACGGGTCCCTGCTCGTGCAGGCCGAGCACATCCCCGTGCACCTGGGCGCCATGCCGGCCTCGGTGGCGGCGGTGATCGAGCGCTTCGGGGCCACCGCCGCCCCCGGCGACCAGTTCGTCGTCAACGACCCCTTCGCCGGAGGAACCCACCTCAACGACGTGACCCTGGTGGCGCCCTGTTTCGTGGGCGACGAGCTCGTGGGGTGGGCCGCCAACCGCGCCCACCATGCCGACCTCGGGGGCGGAGCGCCCGGATCGATGCCGGCCGCCGCCACCGAGGTCTTCCAGGAGGGCCTGCGCATCCCGCCTGTGCCCTGGTCCGCCCAGGTGCGCGACCTGATCCTCGCCAACTCACGGACGCCCGACGAGAGGCGGGGCGACCTCGACGCCCAGTTCGGGGCCAACGCCGTGGGTGTGGCCCGCCTGGCCGAGCTGGTCACCGGTGGGGTGGACGTCGCCACCCTCGACGAGGTGATCGCCTACGGCGAGCGACGCATGCGGGCGGCGGTGGCGGCGGTGCCCGACGGCACGGCCACCTTCACCGACACGATGGACTCGGTCGGCGCCGGCGACGACCAGAGGGACCCGGCCGTCATCCGCTGCCGAGTGACGGTCTCGGGCGACACCGTCCGTTTCGACTTCACCGGCAGCGATCCCCAGCGGCCCGGCAACGTGAACGCCGTCGAAGCGGTGACGGTGTCGGCGGTGGCCTTCGCCGTGCGTCACGTGCTCGGACCCGACGTCCCGGCCAACGCCGGCTCCCTCGCTCCCGTCGAGGTCGTCGCCCCACCCGGCACGATCGTCGCCGCCCGGCCCCCGGTGGCGGTGGGAGCGGGCAACGTCGAGGTCTCCCAGCGTGTGGCCGACGTCTGTCTGGGCGCCCTGGCGGGCCTGGTCCCGGGACGGGTGGGGGCGGCGTCGCAGGGGACGATGAACAACGTCCTGGTGGGTGGTGACGGCTGGGTCTACTACGAGACGGTCGGCGGGGGGCAGGGGGGCCGCCCCGGCGGGCCGGGGA
>RFFY01000141.1 GCA_003697065.1 Actinomyces sp.
CGTCGACGCCCGTCTCCTCGTCATGTCGGCCACCCTCGACACCACCCGGGTGGCCGATCACCTCGGCGCCACCGTGGTCGAGGTTCCCGGACGCTCCCATCCCGTCGAGGTCCGGTGGCGGCCGCGTCGACGCCGTCGGGACGAGTTCGTGGCCGGTGTGGTCGCGGCCGTCGACGAGGCCCTCGAGGCCGGCGGTGACGTCCTCGTCTTCTGCCCGGGGGCGGCCGAGATCGAGCGGGTCCGGCAGGGCCTGACCGCCGTCCACGACTCCGACCGGCTCCTCGTCCTCCCCCTCCACGGGGGCCTGTCCGCCGAGGAACAGGACCGGGCCCTCGCCCCCGATCCGGCGGGCCGACGACGGGTCGTCGTCGCCACCGACATCGCCGAGACCAGCCTCACCGTTCCCGGTGTCCGGGCCGTCGTCGACGTCGGCCTCGCCCGTCGCCCCCGCTTCGATCCCGACACCGGCCTCACCCGCCTGGTCACCGAACCCGTCACCCGCGACGCCGCCGACCAGCGGGCCGGTCGGGCCGGACGTGAGGGCCCCGGCATCGCCATCCGCTTGTGGGCCAAGCTCGACCACGGCGCCCGGCCTCCCCATCGTGAGCCCGCCATCCTCGGCGACGACCTCACCTCCTGCGTGCTCGACCTCGCCGCCGCCGGCATCGACGATCCCGCCACCCTGCCCTTCCTCGATCAGCCCCCGGCGGCGACGTGGGACGCGTCCCGCCGCCTCCTCGTCGCCCTCGGGGCCCTCGACGCCGAGGGTCATCTCACCCCCCAGGGACGGCGGATGGCCGAGCTGCCCGTCCACCCCCGCCTCGCCCGCATGCTCCTCGGGCAACGCCACCGCTGGCTCGCCTGCCTGCTGGCCGCCCTCCTCGACGAACGCGACGTCCTGCGGGGCTCACCGCGGGAGCTCCCCGTCGACCTCGCCCTGCGTCTGCGGGTGCTCGTCCACGCCGCCGAACACCCGGCCCTCGACGGGCGGGCCGTCGAGCGCATCCGGGGACGGGCCGCCGACCTGGCCGCCCGCCTGGGCATCGCAGCCGACGACGAGGCCACCACCGACGAGCACCTCGCCGACGACGGCGCCGCCGACCTCGACGAGGCCCTGGCCGGCCTGCTCTGCGCCGCCTACCCCGACCGGGTCCACCGGGCGGTGCCCGGCACCCCCGGGCGCTTCGTGGCCGGCGACGGACCGCCGGTGCGGGTCCCCTCCGGCGACGCCCTGGCCGACGCGGCGGGGATCGTCGTGGCGTCGCGGGGCGGCCGCCGCCGCGATCCCGTCGTCCACCTCGCCGCCCGCTGCGAGGCCCGCCTCGACCATCTCGTCTACGCCACCCCCGATCTCGACGAGACCGTCGCCGAGGTCGTCGAGCAGTGGGGGGCCGAACCGGCCGAGGGTGGGCGCCACGTCGGGGTCGGCACCCGCAACGTGATCCTGGGACTCGGCGACGGCGCCTACCTCGAGATCATCGGACCCGACCCCACCCAGCCCGAACCGCCGGGCCCGCGCCCCTTCGGCGTCGACGAGCTCGCCGCCGCCCGCCTCGTCACCTGGGCGCTGCGTGTGCCCGACATCGAGCTGTGGGTCGACGCCATGCGCCGCCGCGGCGTCGACCCGGGACCGGTCATGACCATGAGCCGGGCCCGACCCGATGGCACCGTTCTCACCTGGCGCCTGACCCCACCGGCGCCGGAGGCGGGCGGGGTGCTGCCCTTCCTCATCGAGTGGCCGGGTGCCACCCCCGCCCACGACGCCCCCCGCGGTGTGGGTCTGCTCGATCTGAGCGTCACCCACCCCGACAAGGCTCTGGCGTCACGCCTGGGCGAGTACGGCAGCCGCCATGTCGTGCGGGCCGGTCCGCCGGGCCTGACCGCGACCCTGCTCACCCCCTCGGGGATCGTGACCCTCGACGGCACCGTCTCCTGATCCTTCGGGGTCCCGATCGTCGCCGAGGGTCAGGGGTTCTCCTGGACCAGTTCGATCAGGGTGCCGAAGGCCCCCTTGGGGTGGATGAAGGCGACGGTCGTGCCCCGGCTCCCCGGTCGCGGCGCCTCGTCGATGGGGGTCGCCCCGGCCGCGACGAGGGCGGCGAGAGCGGCGGCGCAGTCGTCGACGCGGTAGCCCACGTGGTGGAGCCCCTCACCGCGCCGTTCGAGGTGGCGGGCGATGGGC
>RFFY01000798.1 GCA_003697065.1 Actinomyces sp.
CGACGCTCAGCCCAACACGTCAGCCGGGGCGGTCGTGGTGGGCGCCGGGGTCGTGTCGTCGACCGACGAGGCGTCGCTCGAGTCGTCGGCGTGATCGTCGTCGGACTCGTCGTCGTCTGCGTGATCGTCGTCGGACTTGTCGGCGGCGTGATCGTCGTCGTTCGAGTCGTCCGCCGACTGGTCGTCGACCGAGGAATCCGATGCCGACTGGTCACTCGAGTCGGTGGCGTGGTCGTCATCGCTGGAATCGTCGGCGGCGTCGTCGCTGTCGTCGTCGCTCGAGTCGTCCGCAGACGGATCGTCGGCGTGATCGTCGTCGCTCGAATCGTCGGACTCGTCGTCGGCATGGTCGTCGTCGCCGGATTCGACCTCGGCGGCCAGGGTGTCGTCGACGACGGTCACCTCGATGGTCACGCCCTGGTCGGCGTTGACGAGGTGGACCTCGATGGCGCCGGTGGGATCGGTCTCGACGGTGTCGACCACGAACCCGGCGGCGAGGGCATCGCCGGAACCGTCGGCGGGTCCCGCCACGGTGGCGTCGACGAAGGCGCCCGAGGCGTCGAGGTTGACGGTGATGACCAGGCCCGTGCCGAAGACCGGGACGGTGGTCTCCAGGGTCGAGCCGGCGGGGGCCGCCGGCATGTCGGCCGGGGCGGCGGCGTCCTGGGCCGACGCGGCGGCCGGCGATGCCAGCGCCACCGTCACCGCGGCGGCGGCCGCCAGAGCCCGTGTGCGTGTACGTCTCATGTTCACCTCGTGGTGTCGAAATGCTCCGGACCGGGGAACCGACCCGCAACCCACCCACGATCCTCACGGCACACGGGGTTTGGTGCTGGAGCACAAAGGGCCGTGCGACCCGGGACCGACGACCCCGACCCGGGACCGACGACCCAGTTCCCGGCCGCTCCCCGGCCGCTCCCCGCCACCGGGGCCCGGCCGGCCCGAATGGCCGCCGGCGCGCCCCACCCCTAGCCTGCGCGCCCGTCACCGCCCGCGACCCGGAGACCACCGATGTCCGACGCGACCCTCTCCCCCGCCGAGGCCGAGGCCTTCCGCGCCCGCTGCCGGGCCTTCCTCGACGAGCACGCCACCGGCATCCATCTCGGGGGCGACCCCGACCCCCGCGGCGAGAAGCGTCTCCGGGCGGCCCAGGCCTTCCAGAAGAAGCTCGCCGATGCGGGCCTCGCCGGCCTCATCTACCCCGTCGAGTACGGGGGCGCGGGACTGACCAAGGCCCACGAGCGGATCTGGCGCGAGGAGTACGCCCGCTATCCGAACATGACCAACGAGCTCACCATCTCCCACGGCATGTGCCTGCCCATGCTCAACGAGTACGGCACCCACGAGCAGAAGCTGGCCTACATGCCGCGCAACATCAGCGGAGAGGACGTGTGGTGCCAGATGTTCTCCGAGCCCGGCGCCGGCTCCGACGTCGCCAGCCTCCAGACCCGGGCCGAACTCGACGGTGACGAGTGGGTGATCAACGGTCAGAAGGTGTGGACGACCCTGGCCCACCTCTGCGCCTACGGCATCATCATCGCCCGGACCGATCCCGACGTCCCC
>RFFY01000799.1 GCA_003697065.1 Actinomyces sp.
CGGCGATCGGAGCCCGCTCAGGTGACCTCGAAGCACCAGTCGATCGAGCCGACGTCGTCGGGCCGGGCCAGGCGACGGTAGGTGGCGACCACACAGTTGGTCTCCGCCGACAGGGCCGCCAGGGCCTTCCCCTCCCCGGGCTGGAAGGTGTACAGCAGGAGGCCCTCGGTGACGCTGACCTCGCCGATCACGTCGACGCCGGTGCCCGCCACGAAGCGGTCGTCGGGGAAGATCTGCAGGGACACCAGCTCCCACCCCGGTGCCAGGTCGATGCCGACGGGACTCTGCTGGAGGACCCGGGCCCCGCGGACGGGGATGAGAGCCTCGACGGCGGGGTCGGAGCGCACGCTGACGTCACCGGGATCGTCACGCCCGATCACGCCGGCCGCCACGAAGGCGGCGGCGCCGGCGACGAGCAGCACCAGCACGAGGACGCGGGAACGGCGGGGCAGGGTGTCTGTCGACGGCATCGTGTCCGTCAGCGTAGGGGTGGGCAGGGCGGGGGCGGTCGCGCGGCGCACCGCGGGCATCGAGGCTGCGCCTCTCGCCGGGCGCGGAGGGAGCCACCCGCCGCGCGGGCCCCACCGGTAGCGTGAAGGGGATGGCCGTGTCCCATCCCCTCGACGTCGGACGGGTCCTCGGAGGCCGTTACCGACTGGTCGCTCCCGTGGGAGCGGGGGCGTCGGCCCGCGTCTACCTCGCCGACGACGTCACCCTCCGGCGTCGGGTGGCCGTCAAGGTCCTGCACCCCGCCCTCGCCGACGACGACGCCTTCCTGCGTCGCTTCCGGGCCGAGGCCCGGGCCGCCGCCTCCCTCAACCATCCCCACGTGCTGGGGGTCTACGACTGGGGCGAGGACGGTGTCCCCTTCCTGGTCACCGAGTACCTGGGCGGGGGGAGCCTGCGTGCCCTCCTCGACGCCGGCCACCGCCTCACCCCGTCCCAGGCCCTGCTCGTGGGTCTCGAGGCCGCCCGGGGGCTCGAATACGCCCACGCCCGCCAGCTCGTCCACCGGGACGTCAAACCCGCCAATCTCCTCTTCGGCGACGACGCCCGCCTCCGCATCGCCGACTTCGGGCTGGCCCGGGCCCTGGCCGAGGCCGGCTGGACCGAACCCACGGCGGGCCTGGTGGGGACGGCCCGCTACGCCGCCCCCGAACAGGCCCGGGGCGAACGGGTGGGCCCCGCCGCCGACATCTACTCCCTGGCCCTCGTCGTCAACGAGGCGGTCTCGGGGAGGGTGCCTTTCGAGGCCGACACCACCGTCGCCACCCTCATGGCGCGCCTCGACACGCCCTGGGAGCCCGACCCCGCCCTCGGCCCCCTCGTACCGGTGATCCGGCGGGCGGGTGACCCCGATCCCGAGGCGCGCCCCGACGCCGGCGAGTTCGCCGACGAGCTCCTGGCGTGTGCCCGCGACCTGCCCCGTCCGGCCGCCCTGCCTCTCAGCCCCGTCC
>RFFY01000142.1 GCA_003697065.1 Actinomyces sp.
CGCCGTCGGCTCCGGTGGCCGATGCGGGTCCTGCTCCGGCCGCCGATGCGGGTCAGGCGCCGGCGGCTCCGGCCGCCGATGCGGGTCACGCTCCGGCCACCGATGCGGGTCACGCTCCGGCCACCGATGCGGGTCATGCCCCGGCCGCCGACGCCGCCTCCCCGGGTGGCGACGGCGCCACCACCGTCGGGCACGGCACCGACGCCGGCGACGGCCCCCTGGTCTCGATGCCCCACGGTGTCGACGACGCCGGGTCGACGACCACCCACGCCGGGTCCGCTGCTGATGCGGGTGGGGCGCCCCAGAGCGCCGATGCCGGCACCGGCGGCCCCACGACGGACACGGGCACCCACGCCCAACCCGCCGCGGATCACGCCGGAAGCGGTGGTGCCCAGGCGACCCCGAGCGGCGACGCCGGAAGCGGTGGTGCCCAGGCGACCCCGAGCGGCGACGCCGGGACCCACACGCCACTGCACTCCAGCGACTTCGACGGGGCCCGCCAGTGGGTCCGCCAGGTCGTCGAGGGCCAACAGGTCGACGGGTGGACCGGGAACGGGGTCGCCCTCACCGGCAGCGAGCTGTGGTCGCCCGCCTCGGGGGACACCAGCGTCGACATGAACGGCAACGGCTCACCGGGACAGCTCCACCGCACCATCGACACCGAGCCCGGCCACCAGTACCAGATCAGCTTCGACCTATCGGGCAACCCCCACGGTCAACGCGGCGTCAAGACCGTCGACGTCGACGCCGGCACCGACCACGCAAGCTTCGCCAAGGACACCCGGTCCATCAGCCGATCGGACATGCAGTGGGAGCGGGTCTCGATGACCTTCACCGCCGACGGCCCCACGACCGACATCACCATCGCCTCGACCACCCCCGGCGCCGTCGGGGCGGTGATCGACAACATCACCATCACCCCCCTGACCTGAGACCCCCCGCTGGGCGGCGTCCGCGTCGACGGCGGGCGGGAGGTCCACCCCGACGCGGAGGCCGTCGCGCACCCGTTCGGTCTAGGGTGAAGACGTGCAGCGGCGCATCTACGGGATCGAGAACGAATACGGGGTCACCTGCACCCTGCGCGGCCAGCGGCGTCTCAGCCCCGACGAGGTCGCCCGCTACCTCTTCCGCCGGGTCGTCTCGTGGGGCCGGAGCTCCAACGTGTTCCTGGCCAACGGCGCCCGTCTCTACCTCGACGTGGGCAGCCACCCCGAGTACGCCACACCCGAATGCGACTCGGTCCACGACGTCGTCGTGCACGACAAGGCGGGGGAGCGCATCCTCGAACAACTCCTCTTGTCGGCCGAGTCCCGCCTTGCCGACGAGGGCATCAACGGCGACGTCTACCTCTTCAAGAACAACACCGACTCCGCCGGCAACAGCTACGGCTGCCACGAGAACTACCTGACGAGCCGGCGCGACGACTTCTCCGCCTACACCGAGGTCCTGATCCCCTTCCTCGTCAGCCGCCAGATCTACGCCGGAGCCGGCAAGGTCCTCCAGACCGCCCGCGGCGCCACCTACTCGATCAGCCAGCGGGCCGAGCACATCTGGGAGGGAGTCTCGTCGGCCACGACCCGGTCGCGGCCCATCATCAACACCCGTGACGAACCCCACGCCGACGCCGAGCGCTACCGGCGCCTCCACGTGATCGTCGGCGACTCGAACATGAGCGAGTACACGACCTTCCTCAAGGTCGGTGCCTGCTCGCTCATGCTGCGCATGCTCGAGGAACCCACGGTCGTCCTGCGCGACATGACCCTCGAGAACCCCATCCGGGCCATCCGCGAGATCAGCCACGACCTCACCTGCCGGCGGCGGGTCCGCCTCGCCAACGGGCGCGAGGTCAGCGCCCTCGACATCCAGTCGGAGTATCTCGAACGGGCCCTCCGCTTCGCCGAGCGTCACGAGCTCGACCCGGTCGAAAAGCAGGCGCTCGACATGTGGGAGCACTGTGTGACGACCCTCGCCCGTGACCCCTTCGAACTCGACCGGGAGGTCGACTGGGTCATCAAGTACAAGCTGGTCGAGGCCTACCGGCAGCGCCACGGTCTGTCGATGGCCGACCCCCGGGTGGCTCTCATCGACCTCCAGTACCACGACGTCGACCGTCGCCGCGGCCTGTTCTACCGGATGCAGCGACGGGGCCTGGTCGAACGCACCTGCAGCGACGCCGAGGTGAGCCGGGCCGTCGAACGTCCACCCGAGACGACCCGGGCCCGCCTGCGGGGGGAGTTCATCCGGCGGGCCAAGGAGCGCCGACGCGAGTACACCGTCGACTGGGTGCACCTGAAGCTGAACGATCAGACCCAGCGCACCGTGTTGTGCAAGGATCCGTTCAAGGCCTACGACGAGCGGGTCGACAAGCTCATCGCCAGCCTCTGAGCCGGACGGCGGAGACCACCCGATGACCAAGCTCGAGCGGCTGCTCAACCTCATCGCCGCCCTGCTCGACGCACCCCGGCCCCTCACGGCCCGGGAGCTGCAGGAACGCGTCGTCGGCTACCCCGACGATCTGACCGCCTTCCGCCGGGCCTTCGAGCGGGACAAGGAGGACCTGCGGACCCTGGGGGTGCCCTTGGCGGTCGAGCCGGCGCCCGGTCACGATCCGCCGGTCGACGGCTACCGCATCGATCGTGACGAGTACGGCGCCGAACTCCATCTCGAACCCGACGAGCTGGCGGCCCTCCACGTGGCCTCCAACCTCGCCCATCTCCAGGACGGGGTGGAAAGCGGCCGGGTCAAGCTGGCGGGAATGGTCGCCGAGGAGCCCGAGGACCGACCCGCCGCCGGCGACGAGGAGGCCCTGGCCGCCGATGTCGCCATCGGACCCCGGATCCCCACCCTGGTGGCGGCGGCGGCCGACCACCGGGCCGTCGCCTTTGCCTACCGCGGCGAGCGCCGCGAGATCGAGCCCTGGCGGGTCTCGTTCGCCCGGGGGCACTGGTACGTCGAGGGGTTCGACCGGGGCCGCGACGCCCCCCGCCTCTTTCGCGTCGACCGGATCGACGGGAGCGTCGAGGACGCCGGTGAGGCCGTCCACGAGGTGGGGGAGCTCACCGATCCCGCCGAGCTGCGGGCCTGGGAGTTCGGTGACGGTGAGGGGGTCGAGGCCCGGGTGCTCCTCGACGTGCCCCTCGTCGAGGAGGTCCGGCGCCTGGCCGACCGGGTCGAGCCGGCCCCCGGTGGGGGAGCGGTGGCGAGCTTCACCGTGCGCGACGAGCGGGCCTTTTGGTCCCTGCTCGTCGGCTTCCTCGAGCGTGCGGAGCTGGTGGCGCCGCCCGAGCTGCGTGAGCGCTACCTCGCCTGGCTCCGACACGGGAGCGCCTCGTGAGCCGCCTGACGGCCCGGGAGCGCCTCCTGCGCCTCCTGGCCCTCATCCCCTGGGTGGCCTCGCGCGGCGGAGCGACGGTCGACGAGATCGCCGAGCGCTTCGACTACCCGCGGGCGGCCCTGTTGCGCGACCTCCAAGAGGTCGTGTTCATGGTCGGGGTCCACCCCTTCACCCCCGACTGCCTCATCGAGGTCGATGTCGACGCCGACCGGGTCGTCCACATCCGCTACGCCGACTGGTTCTCGCGCCCCTTGGCCCTCGACACCCGCGAGGCGGCGGCCCTGTTCACCGCCGGTCGGGCGGTCGCCGCCACCCTCTTCGACGGCGAAGGCGGGGCTGGTGCCGACGACGCTTTGCGCGGACCCCTGGTGCGGGCCCTAGCGAAGCTGGCGCCCCGTGTCGGGCCGGGCGCCGGCGAGGCCGTCGACATCCGCCTCGGGACGGCGTCCGACGAGATCCTGCACGCCTTACGCGACGCCGTCGAACACCGGCGCCGGGTCCGTATCGAGTATTTCGCCTCGAGCCGCAGCGAGCTCACCGAGAGGGTGATCGAACCCGGTCGGATGTTCAGCTCCGCCGGTAACTGGTACGTGGCCGCCTGGTGCGAGCGGGCCGGCGGGCCACGGGTCTTCCGGGTCGACCGCATCCGCTCCCTCGAGCCCCTCGGCGACCAGGCGCGTCACCCCCGCGTCGACGGGATCGACCGGGCTTTCACACCCGACGAGACCACACCCCGGGTCGATCTCGTCGTGGATCCGGGCGGTGCCTGGGTGGCCGAGCAGTACCCGGTCGAGCGGCACGAGGTCGACGACGAGGGCCGCCACCACATCCGCCTCGCCGTCGCCGACCGGCCCTGGCTCGAGCGCCTCGTGCTGCGCCTCGGCGACAATCTGGTGGCGGCCAGCGGTGACGAGCCCTACACCGATCCCGTCGCCCTGGGCCGGGAGGCAGCCCGTCGGATCCTCGAGCGCTACGCCGCCGACCGCTCCTGAGCCACCCGGGCGGTGCCACCGGTGGCGGGGCACGCCGGCCGTGGTCGTGTCGGGCTTCCGACGATGACACCGCGGGGCCGACCCGACCCGGTAGCGTCGGAACCCGTGAACGACCACGACACCGACGGCGCACCGTCCCGCGGTGAGCACGGCGACGCCTGGTCCGGGGTGGTCGAGCCGGGCCCGACCGATCCTGCGCTCCCCGAGGCCGAGGTCGACCCCCTCGACGCCTGGTTCGCCGCATCCGACGATACCGAGGAGGCGCCGGCCACTGGTGGTCTGAACGACACCCTGCGCACCGTCGTCGAGTGGATCGCCGTGGCGGCCGGCGCCCTGGCGGTCGCCTTGTTGATCAAGACCTTCCTCATCCAGGCCTTCTACATCCCCTCGGGGTCGATGCGCGAGACCCTCGTCGAGGGTGACCGGGTGCTCGTCAACAAGCTGAGCTACCGCCTCCACGACGTCAACCGGGGCGACGTCGTCGTGTTCGAGAAACCACCCGGCGAGGTCACCGACGGCATCCAGGATCTCATCAAGCGGGTCGTCGCCCTACCCGGCGAGACGATCACCTTTGCCAACGGACAGGTGTTCATCGACGGCGCCCTGCTCGACGAGCCCTACCTGGCACCCGACATGGCCACCCTGGCCAAGGCGCCGATCCCCAACTGCGACAACGCCCCCGTGCGTGACACCTGCATCGTTCCCGAGGGACGGGTGTTCGTCATGGGCGACAACCGCGAGGAGAGCCGCGACGCCCGCTTCTTCGGGCCCATCGAGGTCGACACCATCATCGGGCGCGCCTTCCTCAAGGTCTGGCCGATCAACGACATCGGCTTCCTCTGACCTGAACCGACCTCGACCGGCCCCTCACGCACGGCCCCTCACGGGGTGGATGCCGGCGGGGTGTCGCCGCAGATGGCGGCGATCACCTCGACCATGCGGTCGACGTGGTCGGAGTACACGGCGTCGATCCCGGCGTGGACGAGCTCGGCCAGATGGCGCTCGAACTGGGCATCCCAACCGAACGCCAGGACCCCGAAGCGATGGAACAGGGTCGTGAGACCGCCGGTCCACTCGCTGCGGTGGAGATTGACGGCGTCGATGCGGTGGGCGGCCAGATCGGCGGCCCGCCGCTCGGGCCCCCGGGGCAGGTCCGCCAGCCGGGTGGAGTTCACCAGGTGGACGTCGGGGGCCTCCTCCCGCCAGGCCACCAGCACCTCGAGGTCGGGGTGACACACCCACAAACTGGCGGCGGCGTCGCGGGCCCGCGCCACCTCGACGAGGGCCCCGAAGGCCCCGGTGTCCTTGACGTCGACGCTCAGGGGAACGCCGGGCTCCAACAGGTCGTAGAGCTCGTCGAGGGTGGGGATGTGCCCGGGTAGATCGGCGTGGGTCATCTCGCTGATCGGGCGGCGTCGCAGCCCGCCGCGGACGACCCCGTCGTGGTCGCAGACGACGACCCCGTCCGCCGTGCACCACACGTCGGTCTCGATGCCGGTGGCCCCCAGACGGCGGGCGAGCCCGAAGGCCTCGAGGGTGTTCTCCCTGGCGTGGGCACTCGCCCCCCGGTGGGCGAAGGCGACGGGAGGGTTCCACAGGGCGGGGATGCGGGTCGCCATGTCCCCATCCTGCCGCCCCGGCGGGTCGACGCGCTCGGCGGGAGACGTGCGGGCACACGCCGAATGGGTCCGACGGCCCAGCGAAAGGGGACCCGCGGCCCCTCAACTGGTTCCACGGGGGTGCCGATGGATCAGCGCACAGACCGAGCACACGGGGTTCACCGACGATCATGGCGACCATCCGAGCGAGCTGCGAGACCTGCGGGGACGTCGAGCTGACGACGGCGGACGTCCGGGTCCGCGTCTGCATCAACGACAACCGGGGCGAATATTCGTTCCGCTGCCCGGTGTGTCAGATGATGGTCGTGAAGCCGGCCGAGCCCCGCACCATCGATCTGCTCATCGCCTCGGGTGTCGCCATGGACACCTGGCGTCTCCCCGCCGAGCTCGACGAGCCCAAGACGGGACGGCCGATCAGCCACGACGACCTGCTCGAATTCCACGACCTTCTCCACGACGACGACCGCTGGAGCGTCGCCGTCGAGCACCTGCTCGACCGTTAGTCACGGGTCGATGGGGGTGGGGTGGCCCTCCCCGCAGCGGGTGCCCGCTAGCGTCGCCGCATGGTGTGGCTGCCCCTCGTCGCCGTCGCCGCTGCCGTCGTCGCCCTCGCCGCCACCGCGGCTGCCTGTCGTGTCGCCCAGCGCCACCTGTCGGCCCTGCACGCCGCTCTGCGGCGCCTCGACGCCCTCGGGGTGGCCGGGGACGATCTCGCCCGTCGGACGGCCCGCACGGCCCGCGCCGTCCGGACCCGGCGGGACCGGATCCGGACCCTCGCCGGCGCCACCGGTCGCCGCGGACCCCAGCGGTAGACTCGTGCCATGCTGAATGTCGGGGGCGGCGAGCTCGTCGTGATCCTGGTCGTGGCCCTCATCGTGTTGGGTCCGACGCGCCTCCCCGAGGCCGCCCGCCAGGTGGGGCGGGCCGTCACCGAGCTGCGTCGCCTCTCGAGCGGCTTCCAGCGCGAGCTGCAGGAGGCCCTGGTCGACCCGGTGGTCGAAGCCGAGGCACGTGAGATGGGCGAGACCCTCAAGCGGGCCCGACCGCGGCCCCTGATCCCGCCCTCGCCCGCTGCCGGTCGCGCCGCCACCGCCCGTGACGCCGCCTCCGACGGGTCGGGCGTCGCCGGGACGGCCCCCGGCGTCTCGCCCATTCCCCCCGATCCCGACCACACGGCCTCGTCGTCCCCCGACCCGGCGGGCGACACCGGCAGCGAGACCGACCGTCGGGCCGGATGACGGTGGTCGACGTCGACGCCGAGCTCCCCGACGAGGGTCGTATGACCCTCATCGAGCACCTCACGGAGCTGCGGACCCGCCTCATCCGTTCCTTCGCCGCCATCGCCGTGGGCGCCGTGGTGTGCTGGATCGCCTATCCCTGGATCCTCCAGGTCCTGCTCGACCCCTACTGCGCCAGCCTCGCCGACGGCTCGGAGTGCTCCCTGTTCGTCCGCAATCCCCTCGAACCGTTCAACGTGCGCATGACAGTGGCTGGCTACGGGGGCCTCGCCCTCGCCCTGCCGGTCGTGTTGTGGCAGACCTGGCGCTTCATCGCCCCCGGTCTGTACCGCCACGAGCGGCGCTACGCCTCGACCTTCATCGTGTCGGGGATCGTGCTGTTCGCCCTCGGCGGCGGCCTCGCCTACTGGAGCCTGCCGCGGGCCCTGTCGTTCCTGCGCGAGATCGGCGGCTCGAATCTCGTCCCCCTCTTCTCGCCCCAGGAATACCTGGGCTTCATCATCAAGATGATCGTGGCCTTCGGCATCAGCTTCGAGTTCCCCATCGTGCTGGTGTTCCTGCAGATGATGGGCGTGGTCGCCAACGAGACCCTGCGCCGTGGGCGCCAGTACACGATGGTCGGCATCGTCGTGTTCGCCGCCGTCGTCACCCCCAGCGGCGATCCCTTCACCTTGATGATGCTGTCGGTGCCCATGTACCTGCTCTACGAGATCGCCATCCTCTACGGTCGCCTCCGTGAGCGGCGGGCCCGCCGCCGGGAGGCGGCGGCGTCGTGAGCGACGGAGCCGGTCGGCCCTTCACCCTCGACCGGTTCCAGGCCGAAGCGATCGAGCATCTCGACCGGGGCCGCTCGGTCCTGGTGTGCGCCCCGACCGGTTCGGGCAAGACGCTGGTGGCCGAACACGCCGTCGCCCTGGCCGTCGCCGCCGGCCGCCGGGCCTTCTACACCACGCCCATCAAGGCGCTCTCCAACCAGAAGTTCCGTGACTTCGGGCGCCGCTTCGGCGCCGAGCGGGTGGGCCTGCTGACCGGCGACAACAGCATCAACGGCGACGCCCCCGTGGTCGTCATGACCACCGAGGTGCTGCGCAACATGCTCTACGCCGACGCCGACCTGTCCGACCTGGCCGTCGTCGTCATCGACGAGGTGCACTACCTCGACGATCCCTACCGGGGGCCCGTGTGGGAGGAGGTGATCCTGCATCTGCGGGCGGGTGTGCGCCTCGTCGCCCTCTCGGCGACCGTCTCGAACCACGCCGAGCTCGGCGCCTGGCTCCGCTCGGTGCGGGGACCCACCGAGGTCGTGGTCGAGACGGAACGCCCAGTCGAGTTGACCAGCCTGTACGTGGTGGGGGACCGGCGTCGGCGCGATCTGCACCTGGTGCCCGTCGTCGTCGACGGTCGCCCGAACCCCGAGGGGCACCGCTTCGACCCACCGCGTCGCGGCCCGGACCGGGGCCGACCCCGTCACCCGTGGCGGACCCCGTCGCGCCTGGAGCTCGTCGATCTGCTCGAGGACCGCCACATGCTGCCGGCCATCTGGTTCGTCTTCAGTCGACGGGGTTGCGACGAGGCGGCGGCCGCCCTGGCCCGCTCCGGTGTCCGTTTCACCGACGACGAGGAGCGTCACCGCATCGAGCAGATCGTGGACGACCACACAGGGGGTCTCACCGACGCCGAGCGCGCCGTGCTGGGGATCACGCGCTGGCGGCGTCTGGTGGGCCGGGGCATCGCCGCCCATCACGCCGGGCTCGTCCCACCGGTCAAGGAGGCGGTCGAGGCCTGTTTCGCCGCCGGCCTCGTCCGCGTCGTCTTCGCCACCGAGACCCTCGCCCTCGGGGTGAACCTCCCCGCTCGCAGCGTCGTGATCGACCGTCTGTCGAAGTTCACCGGCGAGCACCACGAGCCCCTCACACCGGCCCAGTTCACCCAGCTGACCGGCCGGGCCGGCCGCCGGGGCATCGACGAGCACGGTCACGCCCTGGTGCCCTGGTCACCGTTCACGACCTTCGACCAGGTGGCGTCCCTGGCCACCTCGCGGGCCTTCCACCTGCGCTCGGCCTTCCGGCCCACCTACAACATGACGGTCAACCTGCTCGCCCGGCGGTCACCCGGTGAGGTCCGTGACGTTCTCGCCCGCTCCTTCGCCCAGTTCCAGAGCGACGCGGCCGTGGCCGAGCTCGAGGTGCGCCTGAGCCGGGAGCGGGAGCATCTCGCCGAGCTCGAGGCCACCGTGGCCGAGCGCGGCCTCCCGCCCGGCCCCGCCCCCGAGCTCGCGGCGTCCCGCCGGGAGATCGCCGACGCCGTCTCACGCCTCCGGCCCGGCGACGTGATCGCCGACGAGGAGGGGCGGCGTCTCGCCGTGCTCGCGGTGAGTTGGCGCAAGGGGGGACGCGCCCGCCTGCGCCTCGTCGACGTCGACGCCACCGAGCACCGCTGGGATCTCGCCGACCTGCACGACCCCCCGGTCACCCTCGGACATCTCGACCTGCCCGAGCCCTTCACGCCCGCCCGTCCGGGCTACCGGGCCGAGGTCGCCCACCGCCTGGCCCGCCTGCGCCTGCGGCGCCCCCGCCGCCGCCACCGTCCGGACCCCGCCGATCCCCGGCGCCGCTTGGAGCTCGTGCGACGCGACGTCGAGGCGCTCGAGCGCCGCGCCCGGTCGCGGCGCGGGTCGCTCGTCCGCCGCTTCGACGGGGTGTGCGCCGTTCTGCGTGAACGCGGCCACCTCGAGGACTGGACCCCGACCCCGCGGGGTCGTCTGCTGGCCCGGGTGTTCCACGAGCTGGACATCTGCGTCGCCGAGGCCCTCGATGCCGGACTGTTCGACGGGCTCACGCCCGCCGAGTTCGCCGCCTTCGCCAGCTGCTTCACCCACGAGCACCGCCGACCGGGTCCACCTCCGGCGCCCTGGTTCCCCACGGCGGAGGTGGGCCGGCGCTGGGAGGAGCTCGATGCGGCGTGGGCCACCCTGGTCCGCGCCGAGCGTCGTCACGACGTCCCCGGAACCCGACGTCCCGAGCCGGGCCTCGTGCCCGTGGCCCAGAGCTGGGCGTCGGGCACCGACCTCGCCGACCTGCTCGCGGCCGACGAGGACCTGTCGCCCGGCGACTTCGTGCGTTCGATGCGCCTCTTGGCCGACCTCCTGCGCCAACTGGC